>JAESRW010000234.1 GCA_016764395.1 Flavobacteriales bacterium | reverse complement strand
TCAATTCTGGGACCCTTTGATTGTTGGTTGCTTATTCGTGGCATTGAAACACTTCAACTTCGTATAGAGAAACAGTGTGCCAATGCCTATGGGGTGGCTCAGTATCTGATACGCAATGAAGAGGTGGATCAGGTATTTTATCCGGGTCTTGCAGACCATAAGAACCACGAATTGGCTGGAAGGCAACAGAAGCTCTACGGTGGCGTGGTTTCTTTCTCATTGAAGGATGATTCTATTGAAGCCGCTGTGGCCTTCGTTACAAAAACAAAGCTTTTTAAGTTGGCAGAAAGTCTTGGTGGAGTGAAGAGTCTCATCTGCCATCCAGCACAAATGACGCATAAAGGTACCCCGGATGATATTCGCAGAAGCGCTGGAATTCAGGATTCATTGATTCGTCTAAGCTGCGGTATTGAGCATGCTGATGATCTGGTGGAGGATTTGCATCAGGCGTTTGAGTCTGTTAAAACGGAAGTTGCATCGTAGTCAGTTTCTCCAATGGAAGATGTCAGTGGCTCCCATTGGTCGCGTCATTGGCTCACTTGGTTCGCGTCATTGAGCCCTTCGGGCCGTATGGTGGTGATTCAATTGTAGCTCAGTGGTACAACGATTGAATTACCCGAGCGATAGTGGGCGGCTGACGTAAACCTGAGGTAAACAGAATATCGTGACGGAGTGCGTCAATAACGTAAGCGTAGCGCACAAATCACGCGACCAACGGGAGCCAATGACGCGAATGTAGTGAGCCAATAACTTGAGGCGAAGCCGACAAATACTAAAAGGAAATAATGAGAAAGAATCTAAAATTGGGCTTATTCGGATACGGAACCGTCGGCCAGGGATTGTATGATGTCCTTCAGAAGACACCAGGTATTCAGGCAGAAATAAAACGTATCTGTATCAAGGATCCGGAAAAGAAGAGAACATTGCCTGCAAGCTACTTCACGCTGCATGCGGCCGATTTGCTCAATGATCCGGAGATCAATGTGGTGGTTGAATTGATCGATGATGCCGAGGCTGCTTATGATTTGGTAACAGCGGCAATGCGCAAGGGTAAAGCTGTTGTTACTGCGAATAAAAAAATGGTAGCGGAGCATTTGGAGGAGCTTTACCGGTTGCAGCAAATTTATGGGGTGCCTCTCTTATATGAAGGGGCCGTATGCGCAAGTATCCCCATCCTGAGAAATCTGGAGGAGTATTATGATAATGACTTGTTGACTGCCGTGGAAGGTATCTTCAATGGATCCACAAATTACATCCTGACCAAGGTGTTTGATGAGGGGGTGTCCTTTGATGACGCGTTACAACAGGCCCAGGAAAATGGTTTTGCAGAGACCGACCCGTCTCTTGACCTGGAGGGATGGGATCCTAAATATAAGTTGAGTATTATCCTCGCACACGCGTTTGGTGTTTTTGTTCCGCCGGATCAGATTTTCCATTCCGGAATTGAGAAGCTATCGGACTTCGACGTTAAAATCGCGAAGGAAAAAGGTTGTAAGATCAAGTTGGTGGCCAATTGTAAAAAGATTGGAGACACCGTTTATGGTTGGGTCATGCCGCAATTTGTGAAACCAGATTCGGACTTGTTTCGGGTAAACAATGAGTACAATGCGGTGATCTTGGAAGGGGCATTTTCCGAACGTCAATTTATGGTTGGGAAGGGAGCTGGAGGCTATCCTACAGGTTCAGCTGTGTTGTCAGACATTTCAGCGCTGACATATGATTATCGCTATGAGTACAAGAAGTTAAATCAGGAATCGCGAGTAGAAAGCTCGAATAGCGGCATGTTGGAAGTATATGTTAGGTATTCAAAGAATAATACCATTGAGTTTGCCTTATTCGAAAGCATAGCGGAGAAGTTCGAATCTGCTGAAACAGGCTATGTGGTAGGAAGGATTGCTTTAGCAGAAATACGAAAACTGTGTGCTGGCCAACCGGAAATCAATATTGTTCAGGTCGGCCCATTGGAGGGGCTGAACAGTCTCGACAAACTGGAGCTAGCTGCCGAATACACTTGAACCTAGCTTAGATCTTTTTCGTCTCCAACTTTCCATCGGCATGGAGCGCGAATCGCGTTTTCTCACGGGGGTGTACCTGATCGCTTTTGGGCCAGGGCCATCCACCGAATTGCGTTCTGTGATAGTCTTCAAAAGCCTGGTTGATCTCCTGCTTGGTATTCATTACGAATGGCCCGTGTTGTACGACCGGTTCCCCGATGGGTTTTCCCTGAAGCATGAGGATTCTGGATTCTTCAGGCCCGTTGGTCAGTACAATGTCATGATCAGGGTGCACAATAACCTGATGGTAGTGATTAATAGGGGAGCCCGCCATTTTAAGGCCATTGCCAACGTAGTAATACAGCGTTCGGTTGAGGCCGGCTGAAGTTGCCGGAACAGTCCATGTGGCCCCCGGCTCCATTTGGATATTCCATATCGCTACTCCATGGTCTTCCTCGTAGGCCCACGAATTGGGTGGAGGAGCAGGAGCTTTGTGCTCATCCAGCTTTCCTGCCACTACTTCGATCAGGGTCTCTTTTCCATTTTGGTCCTTGTGGCGTTCCTTGGGAATTGTTTCACCCCACAGCATTTTAAAATGCGGCTTTACGAACTTGTCTTTTTTAGGCAGGTTTAACCAGATCTGAAAGAGTTCCATATGGTTTTCTTTGTCCTTGTGGATGAGAGGAAACATCTCCGAATGCTGCACGCCTCCACCAGCGGTCATCCACTGAACGTCTCCGTCTCCATAGCGCCCTGCTGCTCCCAGGGAATCAGCATGATCAACGATGCCATCACGTACTACCGTGATGGTTTCAAACCCTCGGTGAGGGTGTCCCGGAAAGCCCGGTACCTTGCGGCCATGATACATTCTCCACCCATCTTTAATGACAAAATCTGATCCCAACTGCCGTCCTGCAAGCAGGGAAGGGTGGGGGGCCATGTCATCATTTCCCTGAGGAAAATGATCGTCGTGATGCACGCAAAATAGAAAAGGATCCAATGTTTCCCACTGGAATCCTAATGGTTTAATTTTCTTGATAAGGTTGATGGGTTCGGGGGCTTCGCTCATAGTGTTTGCATTTGGGTTGGGGCCTGCGAAGCCCTTGCTGGCCATCGCAAAAATTGACGTTACAGCGAAGGTGAACTTGCCGATAAAACTTCTCCTTGGGTTTTTCTGACTCACGATTCTCTTTATTATGTCCTGATTGATATGGACCTAACCAAAGTTACATATTTTGACTATTTCTATCTCGGAATGCCGGTGGAAATTGGCGCAATGTCGGGATTCAGCAGATTTCCCATCTCAAACGGAACTCCCGAAAGATGATGTCCAATATTCTAACGGCTCTTGCCAGCTCAACGTTGGCCTTTTCATATTGCCTTCTGAATTCTGGGCAGTGATAGGCGTATCGCCTGACACCATGGGTATTGTATAGCTCGAAATAATAGGTAGTCCCATCTAGTATGGCGGAAGCGCCTTTTTCGCCATCAATCATGGTTTCATATATGGTCAGATGCTTGCCAGACAAAACCAGGATACTATCATTAACCAGCTTATTCCAGGTTTCTCCCCAGTGTTTGGTGAATGCTGATCCTGCTTTATATTTTGATTTATTGCCTAAATTATATCCTTCGGCCTCCCAACGGCCTTGATGATCCTTTTTTATGCGAATCAACGCTTTCTTGTGAGAGAGCGCTCCACTGATCCATAACCTCAGCTCAAATTGATAACCGCTTTCAAGTCCACTGACTATTCCCCAAGACGCTGCCGTAGAATCGAAAGGTGAATGAAAATTGGAGTCAGGTTTAAATGTAATTTGGCCCTGGGCCTGGATTGATAATAATAGAAGTGCAAGGACTTTTAATAGCATCTTCATCGGTTAAAGTAGTACAAGCGCAATGGACTTAAGTTTTTATTCAGCGGTATTTAAAGGTAGCTCATTATGTAGTAGGTGAAGACGGTACCGCAACACTTTTGCAACGTAGTTGATCCGATCAGGGGTTATATTGAATTCCGGAGTGTCAATTGTGATTTTATCGACACCTTTCTCTCTTCGATACTTGAGATTAAATTCAATATTTCGAAAATGAAACATCCTTTCCTCTTCCTCCCGGGAACTTTGGAAGTAGGGATCATTGTACCGGCCTCTTGTCATGCTGTGCAACGTAATCTCGTTGATTGCTAGGTAAACAAGATAATAAATATCAACCCAATTGGTCCAGCTCAGATTGATTTCTTCGCAGATAGGTTGTTATGCCCACATAAACGATACTCGGAATTCCAATCCATATTAATTCGCTAGAGAGCACTTGCAAGCCTCGCGTAGAGAAAAAACTGGAGATGCCAATGGGTGATACTTTGATCGGTGTCCATGGGAAGAAATACCGGGTGTCGTCCCATGGCGAAAAGAAGGCCACACCCAATCCTCCCGTAGTCATGGCATCGAGGATACTGTGAGAAGCAGTGCAGGAAAAATAAAAGGCTATATAGCCCAATCCACGTAGGCTGAGCAAGTGATGGCGGTAGAATAGGGTGGTGACGAATCCTCCAACCAACATTGCAAATAACAAAGAGTGCGTGAATCCTCGATGCCCCCAGAAATTTTCATAAGGAATGTCTAGAGCGAAGGCCAGTACATCTGCATCAGGTAAAATGGCACAGGCAATGCCCAGGAGCCAGAACTTCCCGGAGCGCATCGATTTGGACCATGAAGTTCCCAATGCAATTGCTGCTACTGCGTGTCCAAAGGCTGATGCCATACATTTGTGTGTTTTCTGAGGATTTAATCTGGATAAAGTTTATTTAAGTTCAAAAGTATCCATGATGTGCTGAGCAGCTTCGCTGTGAAGTCCAAAATCATCTTTAAGAGAGGTGTAGGTGAGGATGTATGCCTGCTTCTTTACCACCCAAAAGCGCATCATCCATTTGAGCTTGGTCGCATTGTAATCGCCCGTATAAATGATTTGGTGAAAAGGAACATCAGTCGTGTCGATTCGCTCAGATTTAATCATCGTAGAATTTTCAACTAGTGTGTGAATCTGTCGCTCTGAGAGTCGTGTGTAGCTGTTCAAATCCAGCTTTCTGTCGGATAAATCCTGCACCGTTAAATTGATGTTGGTCGCAAAACCGTCGGAGGAGGAAGGATTGGGAGCATAGAGTACAACATCAACTCCATCCGCTAATCGTTGATTCATCCTCCAATGAGGAGGATAAGCCATGGAATACTCCTTCTTTTTTATCTTCGTCCAGTTTGCCGTAAGTGTGGCTGGTTCTTCTGATTCCTTGTCTTGGGCAAGCGCGCTGCTGGAAACTAGAATAACAAGGCTAATGATTAAAACACTTAACCCTCTCATGGTTGTTTTTGTGTCGATATTTTGGATTTTATTCATTTTTCATACATTGTACGTCAAATGCCTTTATTTGTTGCTTTATTTGATACAAGGCAGAAAAACGACAAAAAGGAGCAGGTATTTGAGTAAAAAGTCAATATAAGGTGAATTATTAGGGAAATTATGGGAAATAGTAGGCGCTCTTCTGTGGTTGTAAAAATGTTACAGACGTCTTTAACTTGAGGTACATTATGTTTAGATGAACAAATTAATTGTTACAGAAGATGGTTCTCACACGCTGTTCAGTGAGCAGTTTGGAGAACATTACCATTCCCTGCATGGCGCTATACAGGAGTCAAGGCATATATTCATAGAGGCAGGACTCAAGCAGCACCGAGCTATTGACTTGAATATTTTGGAAATTGGCTTTGGCACCGGACTCAATGCTTTGTTGAGCTATATAGAAGCCCTGAAGAGCGATAAGGCAATTCGATATACATCCCTTGAGTTGTATCCGCTCTCCATTCAGGATATAGAACAGATTAACTATGGTGATGTACTTGGACATGAGAATGAATTCCTGGAGCTGCATGAAGCCTCTTGGGGAAAGTGGATCGAGATTAACGCCACGTTCAAGCTCCATAAGCTAAAGCTCGACATACTCACCTGCGAACTCGTAGATAAATATGATTTGATATTTTTTGATGCCTTCTCTCCTGAGATTCAGCCAGAACTATGGACCGAATCCATCTTTGATAAAATTGCTCGGGTTTGTAACCCGGGAGCCATACTTACCACCTATTCTGTTAAGGGAGCCGTGCGTAGGGCATTACAAAAGGTTGGTTTTGAAGTTGAGCGGATTCCAGGCCCTCCGGGCAAGCGAGAGATCATGCGAGCAACAATGCTTGAGCGCAAAACTTCGGCTTCTAAAGTGTAATCCCAAAGACGCATAAATGTCTGTGTTTTGTGACCCATAATGCTGGAGGATTAGTCAGTTATGCGGGTCTGAAAAGTGTATTTTACCAGATGGTAAATGAGTTTGGCACGATTATTCGTTTTGTGGTGGTCAACAAAATGAATAACCAATTAAAATCAAATATCATGAAACTAAAAAAAGAAAATTCAGCCATCAAAGCACTCAGTGTTGAAGCTACCGTAAAAACCAAAGCAAGCTCAAGTATTTATTCACTTGCACTCTTGATCTTTTCAATGATTGGGGTTAGTACGGTCCTTCAGTTGGTGTACTTGGCGTAATATGATCGCCGGCTGGACCTGCTCCTACGGCTTGCGAGGCACGCCGCTTGGAGGTTAAAACCTGATTTGGGATTTCCTGAATCAGGTTTTTTTTGTCTGAAATTCACCCTTGCCCAGTGAAATTTGTTCAAATTCTTCGGGCTTTGATCTGCCTTCTCCCTACTTTTCGATTAAATGGCCTTTTTTTTTTACTTTGTAACATTCAAATTGCCAGAAAGCATGTGGATGATTCCTTTCTTCCATCATGTGAAGTGTGAGAATTGATCAGAGAGGAGCATGAATACCATTACACTACAACAGTCGTGAAGAAAGCCATTATATACCTTGCATTATCTATTCTTTTTGTCCCAAATATACTAGGGGCGGGAAACTATAAAATTGATTCACTTAAAACTTTAGTATCCAAAGTGAGTGATGATACCAGTAAAGTCACCTTACTTAACCTCATTGCCAGTGAATTGATTGACATAGCGCCAGATTCAGCGCTTACGTATGTAGATCTCGCATTTGATCTGGCCGAAGCGAAAGGTTCAGATCTGAAAATTGCAGAGTGTTACAATATCACCGGGAACATTTTTCGGGCACAGGATGAGTATCGCAAAGCCTTGGAGCTCCATACTGAGGTTTTGGAAATGTATGAGGCTTTAGACAAACCATTAGGCTGGGTACGGATTGAGATAGGGAAGGACTATTACGCCCTGAACAGCTTTGACACCGCCAGGGCGTTCTTTAATCGGTCAATTGCTGAATTTGAGAACAACATGGATGCGGATGGCCATGGGGTAGGGCTTAATAATCTAGGCATGGTGGATCTGGTACTAGGGAATGATTTGGAGGCTTTAAAGCTCTTTGTAAAGTCTACTGAAATATTTGAAAAGCTGGATAGGCTGGATGGAATGGCCTGGAGCTATGAACTCATGGCAGGCGTTTATTATCAACAAAGGGATGGCGATAAAGCCCTGGAATATTTATTAAAATCAAAGAAAATCTATGGAAAAAGAAGGGATCTGAGAGGTTTGATGAGCGTATACCTCAAATTAGGCCCTATCTACGTGTGGATGGGTAGTCAGGCTGAAGCATTAGACAATTATAAGCTTGCCATGCAGTTCGCAGAAGAAATTGGAGATGATAAAAGTGCAGCGGTTGCGAACAACAGGATTGGAGACGTATATGCCGAAAAGCTTGAGTTGGAGAAGGCGTTGAGGTACCAAAAGAAGGCCCTGGCCATCCAGGAAAAGATCAGGGATAAGGTGGAAATGAGTGTTACGCTTAACAGTATCGGTGGGATATTCGTGAAGCAGCTCAATTCAAGTTCCGCAATAGACTTCCTCGAACAAAGTATTGCACTCGCGGAGGAAATTGGCTACAAATTCATGATGAATCAGAGTTACAGCTTGCTAGCCGAAGCACATAGTTTAAACGATGACTATAAGTCTGCCTATAAATACCAGTTACTTCACACAGAGACACACGATCAATTATTTGATGAGAAGAGGATGCAGAAGATTCAAGAGCTGCAGGCACGGTACGAGGATAAAAAGGACGAGGAAGCGATCGTGCTGCTCACCAAAGAAAACCGCATTCAGGAGCTTAAAGCCAATACAGATGGTATCGTTAAATATGGATTGCTGGTTGGCTTTCTGTTATTGGGCATAGTCATGTTCTTAATCTTAAACCGCAATAAAATCAAACAAAAGGCAATGGCGGAATTGGAAGAGATGAACGAAAAAATGGAGGGAACGATTCAACACCGCACCAAAGAGTTGCAAGAACAAAAGAAGGGGCTTGAGGCATCTCGTAATAGTATGGCCATTTTGAGCGTGATAGGAAGGGAGCTAACCTCAACGTTGGATTTTGAAACTATTTACGGAAAGCTTCATGAGCGGATAAGCGAAATGATGAAAGCCGAGTGTTTCGGGGTTCGGATTTACCATCCTGAAACGAATGTCATTGACTATAAATATGAGATTGAGAACGGTGTACGCGGTGAACCCATGGATATATCAATGGATGATATAGACAACTATTCGGTGTGGTGCGTGGTCAACAAAAAGGAAATTTTCATCAATGACAATCTGAAGGAGTTCAGAGAGTACACAAAAAAGATTGTCGTGCCTGGTGGGGAAACCCCGCATTCGCTCCTGTTCTCTCCAATGATGAAGGATGGCAAAGTGGTTGGTGTAATTACAGTACAAAGTTTTGAGCGCAATGCCTATTCAAAGTACCACGCGGATATCTTAAAAACGCTAGCTTCTTATACTGCCATTGCGTTGGAGAATGCCGGGGCGTTCGCAAAGCTGGAGAGGCGAATGAATACCAGCACGGCTAATTAAATCATTGGGGATTTCTTAAGTAAAAGAGCCTGTTGATGCTTGGCTTTAGGCGGTTCACAGGTACAGCGTTACCTATATCAGGTTCAGGCCTTTCAGCTTATTGTACATTTCCAGGGCTACCCAGGCATCTGTAGCTGCATAGCGAATCTGCTTCTCGGAAAATACCGGTGCCTCCCAGTTTGAAACCTGCGCGTTTTTGGAAATTCTAAAACCCAGGATCGTTGCGGTGAGCTTGCGTAAGCCATTGCTCTCAATTCCCAGGTCGTCCACCAAATTGCTGAGTTCAACAAATCCATTTGGGGTAAACTTTCGAAGCTTTTGAAGATCCTTGATATCATCTGCAAGGGCAACCCCAAGTTTTTTAATATCCGGATTGGAAAAAAGTTCGCATAACTGATCTGGAAGGCCAAGCTCATTGACCCTTATGAGATAAACGGCGTCAGGTATGGCCAATTGAACAAGAGACACGTGATTGTATTTGCCTTTTACGAAAACAGGCTTTGTTTCGGTGTCAAAACCAACCGTTTCATGCGCGTTGATCTGCCTAAAGACCTCGTTCAGCTCATACTCTTGGGTGATTACGTGAACGATCCCATTGTATTGATCGAGCCTTAGCTCATTGATTTCTTCATTTGTTATGGTTGCCTGAAATTGCAAGAGATTGGAATTGGTGAATAATTTAACAGGATTCTGGGTTAAGCTTACAGCTTAGTTCAAACCCTACTCCACACGAATATATGCTAATTTAGCAACCTGCCGCAAGTCTCTAATCAGATAATGTTTAGATTGTCCCCAAATTTATTTTGTCAGCGGTAAAGGTTGGGCCTTCGGATACTTGCCCAAATCATTGGTGTAGTTTTCTGATTTATAGCAGGAAAGGATCCGACATAGGAAAAGGTAGCGTCGTTTGTTTTTGCCGCGAAGTGGATGCCCGTATTGATTCCATCGTTAACGTTCATTCTCTTCCCCCACAAGCGTACGCTTCAGCTTTGATTCAAAGAAGCTGTGGAGCGGAAAGATGATGCCTGCGATAAGCGCGTTGAACATGAGTTTAAGGCCCGGTGCTCCTGAACTCCAGAAATCAATATATGGATCTGTTAAAACTAAAAGAAACTCAAAGAAAATTAAAAAAGAAAAGAAGATCAGTCCTTCGGCAATTTGAATGGGTATAGAGAATCTGCCCATGACCAATAGCGCTGTACCAAGGATCACTAAAATAATCAAGACGACCGAGTATTGAAGATTGTCTCTTCTCTCTCTTATGTCTGCTGCAATGCGCATTGATTCTTTCTCCTCCTGTTCTTTGACGAGTAGTGCCTTTTCAAACTCATATTTGGTTTGTTGCCGGATCGTAGCCTTTTGCGTTTCTTCATTCTTAAGACTATCACGCATAGTGATAAACAATTCATAATGCTCAAGGGCCGACTTATATCGCCCCTGCTTCTTGAGAATTTTACTCAGTAATGAAGCGGCTTTCATGATGTTCTTTGGATAGCCGAGTTCTTGCGAGATCTCCATACTTTGCCTCGCATGCCGTTCTGCAACTTCAATTTCCCCTTGTGTGAAATGTACAAAACCGATATTCTCCAGCGAAAAGGCGATCCCAGTTTTAAAGCCGATTTCTTTACTGAGTGCAAGGCTTTTAATATAATACTCCAGTGCTTTTGCAGTATCACCACGCATCAAATCGCAGGTCGCCAGATGCCCAAGACCATATACAACGCCTTTTTGATTGCCAATCTCTTCGTGAAGATTGAGCCCCCTTTCATAATATGCTCTGGCCTCAGTTATCTCGTTTCTATTCTGATGCAGAAACCCCAAATTGGCCAGCGATTGTGCGGCGCCCCTTTTGTCCCCAATTTTCTCCTGCAGTTTCAGGCTCTTATGAAAATACTGCTCCGCTTTCTCAACTTCTCCCTGGGTATTGTACAATCTGCCAAGGCTGATTAAACAGTTGGCAATGCCATATTTATCTCCTGTTTGCTCCCCGATTTTTAAGCTTTGATGGTAGCATTCCAGGGCCTGGGCGATATTTCCCTGGCTATCGTAGATCCTTCCTATGTTTCCCAATGAGCTGGCCATACCATCCAGGTCATTAATTTCATTTTGGATGGCCAAACTCTGCTGAAAGTATTTAAGAGCCTCCGAAACGTTGCCATGGTTAAAATGGCTGAACCCGAAGTTATTCAGGGTGCCGGCCATCAGCCTTTTGTAGAGTAATGTCTCCTCAGCATTGAGTCCTCCTTGATTTAATTGTTCGGTGAGAAGGACATTTACCAGGTCATTATAATCGAGCCACGATTCGTGCATTAAGTTTTCGGCAAGGATGTTTATGCTGATTATCTTGGTGCTATCTTGCTCGGTTTCATGATAAATGGTGAGCATAGAATCGAGGAGGGCCTTATCCTCATCTGCAAAGCTCGAAAGGTTCAGGGAATCGATTAGATAGTAGCTTGGGTCTGCATGCTGCTCGCTGGTCACTTGCGCCTCTGCTTTATTTGGACCGAATTGTTCCTGCGCTAGGAATAAGGTAAAAAGTAGCAGAATTTTCAGACCGTGCTTCATATCTGAAAGGTAGAATTATTTTGTGTGGAGAAGAAAATCAGCGTTGTCTCAATCAGGCGATTGATTATAGCGTCTCGACAAGAAACAAAAGGGCTCTGCCACCCTTCTCCATGAGTACTTTATGCTTGCTGGCATTCCCTTCCGAGATCCACAAGCCATCTCCTTTTTGGTAAGAGACCACTTCTCCGTTGAAATCAATTTTCATGGATCCTTCTACGACCAAGCCAACATGGCCTTTTGTGCA
>JAESRW010000065.1 GCA_016764395.1 Flavobacteriales bacterium | reverse complement strand
AATGGCTATTTGCATGCCTTCAGACCTTCTTTGTATCCTTTTTTGAAATCGGAGAGTTCGTCACTGGATATGCTTTTTAACGCCTCAGTGTATTCTGATGTTGCCTCAGATAAGCACTTTGCTTTGTCTAAGATACCACTTGCTTGTTCTACGCAGCGACAGTAAGACTTTGTGATGCTTTTAGCATCGTGCTTGGCACCACATGACGATAATGCACATGCAAGGATTAGAACAGTTCCTCTTCCAATTAAATTAAGGGTTTTGGAGATCATAAATAGGGTCAGCTTAATGACAATTAGTTGATGTTTACGGGAGAAAATCAGCAGACCACATTATCTATATGATCTGCTTAAACTCGATCCTCAATTAAACTTTGTTCCCCAAAGGTACAGGAAACGACCAATAAAAAATGTTCTGTTTCCCAGCGGATAATCTGAATTTTCAACATTTTCAATACCAGGCCTTACCCCGCCTTCAAATTGAAATGTCAGTGCGGAATGATCTGTAAAGTATCCAGTAATCTCAAGTCCTATTCGAAACCCAGTTTTTCTATACTTAAATCCTCCAACGTTGTTATGTAACACATTAATGCTCTTGGTGCCATTCGTGATAGAGTCAACAACAAGCATGTTTTCCATATTGATTTTGCCGGTGAAAAAAACATCAAAATATACATTTACCAGATTTGTAATTTCAGAGGCCCAATCATCAACTTCAAAATAGGTATTGGTGATTTTCTTAAGGTCCAGACCAAGGTAGAGAGATGTTGAGCTAAAATTGGTTAGAAATACATCCTCTAAATCAGGACTATTAATTTTTACAGGGGCTCCAATCGTTAAGGTATCCCCGCCTTCACCAACTAAAAGTGAGTCGCTCTTAAAATAGTTATTCATTAGCGACCTATAACTAAAAACTCCTGAGCGCAATCCGAGTGTGTACCTAGTCGGTAATTTTAGTTTTACCACATAGTCTGTATTGCCTCTTGAACTCACCGTTAATTTTCTTTTGTGCTCAATGTCCATATCCAGAAGAAAAAATCCAACGCCTGCTTCCAATAGTCTATGCACTTTCAATAGGTTCGCTGTTTTTAAGCCTGGCTGGCTGGATAAAAAGTCATACTGATTGTCAAAATCTTTGAGTACGGGGATATCAGCTCTGAAACCAATAAACCCAATTTTCTTATGCATATAATTGACTTGAAACGGCAACAAAATATCTACTTCTCCTAAGGGTCTCGTACCAGCCATTATTCCAGCGCTCATCGTCAATGCAGGAAAATCATAGTTATTGGTTTTAAAATTTCCAAGCTCCATTACGGTTCCATCGTTAAATTCGACTTCCCTGGTTTGACCATCCTGCCCTACTGCCTGATAAGTATAAATAAATAATACAATGATAATTGATGCTAATCTCATGGTGTGTGGGTTTTGATTATATCCAATGCAAGGTTGAGGTATTACCAGTATTCCTGCTTACTCTACCGTGGTCTACTGATATGTTTTAATACTCCCCCTTTTTCTTACGGTTTCTTCTTCTTGTCTCTATCGGAGGCGGTAAAAGTACAATAAATCAGATCATTATGAAGCCAAACAGACCAAACGCCCCCCTATAGCGCTCCGCGTTAAAAATTAATTATTCATGTCACCACGATCCAAATATGCTGTCTGAAAGCATCTTTACTAATCGGTCACGAATAACATCTCACCAGCGGCATTCGTTTTTGTTAATGAGTTGAATAGTAAGATATAAGAGGGTAATGGCCCAGTACAGCTAAAAACTGTTAAAAAATGTTAAAGCACCCATTTTTCTCTCATGTTGATCTAAGTTTGTTATATGAATAAGACTCAGCTGACATCTATTATAGTTCTGGTGACGATAGCCATGATGGGCTTAATTGCGGTTCAGCTCTATTGGATTCACAATGCCATTACCTTAAAGGAACAGCGCTTTGATCTCGCTGTAAACGATGCCTTGGGCGCGGTGGTTGCTGACCTCGAAAAGCAAGAGGCCCTTAATATGGTAAAAGGGTTTGGGTTTGAATCCAAATTGTTCGAGAAACTCCACTTCCTCGACATTAGAATTGACAGCATTGAACAATCCGCAAGGAAGATGGCTGATTCAATTGCCAAGCGCATAGTGATTGCAGAACATGAGGGTCCGTTTAGTGGAGGGGAGCATTTTAGCTTTGAATTGCATCAAGAGTTCAATCCGGATAGTCTGCAAAATGGAATGAGGACTATGGCCGAGGCCTTTATTTCAGATGATATCAGCAGTTCCTTTGACTTCAAAATTAAAATTGATGAGCAGGTTTCAGTTCTTGATTCTAATCAATACGATATAGAAAAAAAGATAGTTGCTGTAGATACAGCCGCAATAAATCATAAGCTTTCAGTTGTGAAGGAGGTGATGAAAGAAATGGTGTTAAAAGATATACAAGGTGGTGCACACAACAGGCTTGACCCTGAGGTTATTGACTCCTTCCTTCTTGCGGAACTGGTGGATAACGGCATCAATCAGCCTTATGAATTTGGTGTATTCGATGCGATCAATATGCCGATATTTGATGAGCAGCTCTCCAAACATGAAAAAAAGGTCAAGGCTTCACGCTATAAGGTCAATCTTTTCCCGGGGAGTCTAGTGTCTGAGCCGGCATTTCTGAAAGTTAGATTTCCAGCTAAGCGCAGGTTTCTCTTAAAAACAATGTGGGGGATTCTGTCGCTTTCTGGTCTGCTTACCCTTGTTATTATCCTGAGTTTCTATTATACAGTCCGCACGATCTTGAGACAAAAAGAGGATTCTGAAATTAAAAATGATTTCATAAATAATATGACGCATGAGCTGAAGACCCCAATTTCTACAATCGCCCTTGCGTGTGAAGCCATTTCTGATCAGGACATTCGGAAATCTGAGGAGCAAGTTATTAAATATGTATCCATGATCAGTTTTGAGAACCGAAGACTTGGCAACTTGGTGGAAGATGTTTTGCAATCGGCGGCTTTGGATAAGGAATCATTGGAAGTAAGGATGGATGAGATCAATATTAATGAGGTGATAAAATCAGCTGTCGATAAGATGAAAATGTTGGTAGAGAATAGGGGTGGCAGAATTACAGTTGAGCTTTCTGAAGAACTTGGTGCTTTGAACGGGGATGTTTTTCATTTGACAAATGCCATTGCCAATTTGATAGACAACGCCAATAAGTATTGCCGTAAAATACCGGAGATACATATCAAATCCGTTCACCGACCAGATGGGGTTGAAGTATATTGTCAGGATAACGGTATCGGTATTGGCAAGGAAGATCAAAAAAAGATTTTTGACAAATTGTATCGAGTCCCGATGGGAAACATTCACAATGTAAAGGGATTCGGTCTTGGATTGAACTACGTGCAAGCGATCGTCGGGAGGCACAATGGAAACATTAAGGTTTCCAGTGACCTGGGGAAAGGCTCAACGTTTGAACTATTTTTACCTTACGTTCATGGAAAAGATTAGAGTACTGGTTGCGGAGGACGACCCAAATTTGGGAACTATTCTGACTGAATATCTGGAGCTAAAAGGATATGAGGCCGAGCTGGCAAAAAACGGTGAGGTCGGCCTTGATTTATACCTAAAAGGGGGCTTTCAGTTTTGCATCTTGGATGTAATGATGCCGGTGAAGGATGGATTCACGTTGGCAAAGGAAATCCGAAAGCTGGATAAGAAGATTCCAATACTTTTTCTCACGGCTAAATCTATGAAGGCAGATACCCTTCAGGGGTTTAAAATCGGTGCGGATGACTATGTCACCAAGCCTTTTAGTATGGAAGAGCTCTTACTTCGCATGACTGCCATTCTTCGGAGAAGTACCAGTACCAAAGAGCTGCCTAAGAAAACCCAATTTCTTATCGGTAAATTCAAATTTGATAGAGAGCGCCAGGTTTTGAGCGGTGGAAAGGTGGATGTGAAGCTAACTTCAAAAGAATCGGATTTACTAGCGCTCTTGTGTGCGGGAGGGGTGGAAATTACCGAGCGCCAACATGCTTTAAAAGTGATATGGGGTGATGACAGTTATTTCAATGCCCGTAGCATGGATGTGTATATCACTAAGCTTAGAAAATATTTAAAAGCAGATCCTTCGGTTGAGATCGTAAACGTACATGGGAAAGGATTTAAGCTACTGGGACTCAACTGAGGAGTGTGGTGCATTGGCATGTACCCTTCGGCTTCGCTCAGGGTACGAGACGGAACAAATATGTCAGTTCACTGAGCGGAGTCGAAATGAACGGGATATGGTGGTGAACAGGCGCTGTACGCTTCGGCTGCGCTCAGGGTACGACCCGAAGCAAATATGTGAGTTCACAGAGCGGAGTCGAAGTGAACGGTTTGTGGTGATGATCAGGCGCTGTACCCTTCGGCTGCGCTCAGGGTACGACCCGAAGCAAATATGTGAGTTCACAGAGCGGAGTCGAAGTGAACGGGAAGGGATGAACAGGCGCTGTACCCTTCGGCTGCGCTCAGGGTACGAGACGGAACAAATTTGTGAGTTCACAGAGAGGAGTCGAAGTGAACGGGAAGGGATGAACAGGCAGTGTACCCTTCGGCTGCGCTCAGGGTACGAGACGGAGCAATCATGTGAGTTCACAGAGCGGAGTCGAAGTGAACGGGATATGGTGATGAACAGGCGCTGTACCCTTCGGCTGCGCTCAGGGTACGAGATGGAGCAATCATGTGAGTTCACAGAGCGGAGTCGAAGTGAACGGATCGGGATGAGCAGGCAAGGTACTTGCACGAATCAAAGTGAGCCCCTACAGGCCGCCTACCGGCTAATGATCAGTTTGCCTTTCTTAATATAGTTTCCAGTCTCATCAACCAGGAGGTAGGTGTAATTGCCTATGGGTAGCTCCTGCACACTAACTTGGGTCTGGTCACTTGAGACTGGTACCTGCGAAACCAGTCTACCAGTAAAATCTCTTAGCTCAATATACGCCGCTTTTCCATCTGGAGTTGAAATAAGAACGTGATGTGAAGCTGGATTGGGAAATGCTGTGATATCTTTTGATGCGGAGATATCTTCAATATTGACAGTCAGTGGGGGAGGAAACGAAAAGTTTAGATCGTCAATAAAGAGTACACTACCAGGAGAATTAGTGGGTGAGCCCGATAATAAAGTGATAATCGCTGTGTCCGCTGTGTCGGATGAAGTATAAATAAGGTCTAAGGTAAAGCTTGTGTATGAATTTATAGGCAATGGTTGAACGAAGATACCAGAACCCACTGGTTCCCGAATCTTTAAAGCCGGATTCCATTTCGATAATAATACCTCAATTGAGCCGGCATCCAGCAAAAATGGTTGGTATTTATGCCAGCCGGTGAGCGTAATTGGGTTACCAGGAATGTCAAATCCGGGATTAACTTCCAACGTTAGTAGGTTGAGCACGCCAGCGACTGCTGTACCTGGTACCGTCTCTGTTAATACCTTCTTGGTTTCCAGTCTAATGGCATAAGATCCGCTATGGGCATCGCTTGTTTTGGTAACGGTCTCTACCCCGGTGATCGAAGTTCCCTGATTGAGTGTGAACCACCCGTCGGGATCTTCATAATTTCCTCCCAGCGTCCAATTTTCAAATCCAGGATTGGGAATGGTGTCTTGTGCATGGGCCGTTACCGTTCCAATGAGCACGCATACTGTCAAAATAATAAATGGCTTTCTCATATTGTTCCTATCTCAGTAATTTTAGCGCCTCCTCTATACTTTCAACTTTCTTTTCATCCCGCACTACCACTGGTTTTGCAGCTCTTTCGGCACAATTTTTAATTTCACAGCGCTCACAGGTTTCGTTGACCCATTTCGTGGCTATCTTAGGATCGGCTAAAAACTTTACCTTCTTCTTCAAGTTGTCGTTGATCAGAAATCCAATCGTAACGCTCACCTGTTGATCAGCCGTCCGATGATTTGGCCGAGCCAATGAAATGCATAGATATTCGTTGTCAGTGCCCCAATATTTGGAGATCTGTATCCCGGCAATGGATTTGGTGTCGCTTTGTTGCATTCTGGCCTTCAGCTGATAAATTGTGTCCAGAGACAGCCATCTACGACAGTAATGTTCGTTCAGCTCATTGCCATGGGGATTGTGAAGGCGGGATAAATGAAGTTCCTTGGTCAAGGTGAACTTTTTAGTTTTTTCTGAATGTGTGAAACGTAGAAAAAAGAGGTTCTTAATGCCAAAAAATTTGGCCAAAAGGTTGGTGAATCGGTGCAAAAACATCTCTGGCGATGCTTCATATTTCGTCAGTAGCTTGAGTAATTTCTGCTCGCTCCACTTCTCGGCATCAAATAGAGCATGGATGTCACTGATGAGTTCATCTTTATTCAATAACAAAGCCCCGCCAAAATAGGAGGCCTTGAAATTGTTCAGTACTTCTTCAAAAGAATTGGCYTTATAGAGAGGCGTGGTTAGCGGACGCTCTTTTAGGCCCAGGTAATTGTAGGCCAGTTCCCGTCCTAGTAAGAAGCCCTTTTGAAATTCTGCAAGGTCATCGTTAATCAGCAACTTCTTCTSATCTTTTAAAAAAACAGACCTGAAAATTTGCAGCTTTTTATTCTTCTGAAGCTGGGTTTTGTCGATGGTATAATCGTATTGCTGTTCCAGTATATCGTAAAGATGTTTCCTGTTAAAGGGAGCCGACCACTTGATCTTGTGCTCTTTTAAAAAAGTGCTCGCAGCTTCCTCCAGGTCTTCAAAGTAGTTATCGTGCATTTCCTGGTAGGATCTCAAGGAGGCAAAATAGAAATGCTCCTGCGTCATCTCATAATTTCGCGCGATCTCCATAATCGTACTGATGAATGCATTCATCTTAGCCGGAGCATTGGCGATGAGTTCAACCAGTTNAACCGGTTCAATCCCGAACATCTCCAAAGGGAATTCCTTCACAATTTGGGAGTTGAGTAATTCTGAAATGGGCTCAAGCTTCTTGCTCAACTTGAGCGAAACCAGCTCATCATAGGGTACCCCCAGTGCTTCTGCCAGCGACATGATCTTGTCTGCTTTGGGGTGCTTTTTACCCTTTTCAATTTCATTGAGATAGGAATTCGATATGCCACAAGCCAGGGATAATTCTTGGGGGGAGAGCTTCTTCTTCAGCCGAAGTTGCTTGATTTTGAGCCCGAAAATGAGGCTTACTATTTGGTTTTGTGAGATCATGGTATCAGACAAAGATAAGAAAATTGAGAAAAATATTAAAAAAGCGAAAATTCGCTAGGATATTTAATTCGCTGTTTTTAGATTTGTCCAAATCAATCACCTAAAAGAGTTTTTGAGTATGAGCACAGCATCAATAGATCAACAATCAAAGGTAACCGTACTGGGTGAGAGAAATCCTGACTTCGATACCATTCTAACACCTGAAGCACTCCAGTTTGTAGGGAAGCTCCATCGAAAGTTCAATGCTAAAAGGATGGCGCTTTTAGATGCAAGAACCGTAAAGCAATCCACCTTAGATGCAGGTCAGCTTCCTGACTTCCTTACAGAGACTGAGGATATCCGRGAAAGTGAATGGGCCGTGAATCCTGTACCAAGTGATTTGCAAGATAGAAGGGTGGAGATCACYGGGCCAGTTGAGCGTAAGATGATTATMAATGCSCTGAATTCMGGAGCAAAAGTGTTTATGGCCGACCTCGAAGATTCCAATGCACCTACCTGGAGCAATGCCATCAATGGACAAATCAATTTGAGAGATGCAGTCAACGGCACCATCACATTTACCAACGCGCGTAATGGCAAGTTCTATCAGCTAAATGAAGAGGTCGCTACATTAATGGTTCGGCCACGTGGATGGCACCTTGAAGAGAAGCAGGTACGTGTGAACGGAGAGGTGATGAGTGGATCTTTATTCGACTTTGGATTGTACTTTTTCCACAATGCATTTAATCTGTTGGAAAATGGAACGGGGCCCTATTTTTATTTGCCCAAGCTGGAAAATCACCTGGAAGCAAGACTTTGGAATGAGGTATTTGTATTCGCACAAGATGAATTGGGAATTCCACAAGGCACCATTAAAGCGACCGTCCTCATCGAGACCATCTTAGCGAGTTTCGAACTACATGAGATACTGTGGGAGCTAAAGGAACATTCCGCAGGCCTCAACTGTGGCAGGTGGGATTATATATTTTCATTTATCAAGCGGTTTAAAAACAGGCCAGGCTTCATTTTACCAGATAGGGCTAAAGTTACCATGACCACCGATTTCATGCGGGCCTATTCCCTGTTGGTTATCCAAACATGTCACAAGCGCGGAATACACGCTATGGGTGGAATGGCGGCACAAATTCCCATTAAAAATGATGCTGAAGCCAACCAGGTTGCCATGGATAAAGTCATCGCTGATAAACTAAGGGAAGTTAAAGATGGGCATGATGGTACTTGGGTAGCGCATCCAGGGTTGGTGGCTTTGGCCATGAATGTGTTTGACGAACACATGCCGACGATCAATCAGATTCACAAGAAACGAGAGGATGTACATGTTACGGCTGAAGACTTAATCAAAATGCCTGAAGGYACGATCACAKTAGAGGGATTGAAGCTYAATATAGATGTRGCSATCCAGTATCTCGAGTCCTGGCTTMGGGGCAACGGGTGYGTCCCAATCTATAACTTGATGGARGATGCGGCYACCGCWGAAATATCCCGGTCGCAAATTTGGCAATGGYTGAACAACCGAGATGCTGTTTTAAGCGATGGAAGGCCTATCACCATGGAGCTGTAYAAAACGCTTGTRCCTGARCAATTGAGCARAATAAAAGAATTGGTAGGGGAGACGGCTTATGAATCTGGCCAATATGAACTCGCCGCCAAAATATTTGACGAGTTGGTTACCAGCGAAAAGTTTGAAGAATTCCTCACGCTGCCCGCCTATCAACACTTAAATTAATTCCCAATAAATAGCTAACACAAAGACAGACAAATGGACAATCCAATACCGATAACAGAAAGAGAGTGGGCCTCTGATGACTATGATGGTCTTGCGCCAACTGCCAAAGAAATTAAAGGACAAACCCATATTGATCTGGGTTATCCAATCATCGAGAAATTCCCTTATGGGTACAAATAGTAATCATTAACGCAGCAAGTTTAAATTCACACAAAATGACGAGACAAGAGCAAATAAATGAATTGGTAGCAAAGTGGTCTTCAGAGGAGAGATGGAGCGGAATAGAACGTACTTATACGGCAGAGGATGTGGTTAACCTTCGTGGATCTGTACAGATTGAACACACCTTAGCCAAGCTGGGAGCAAAGAAGTTTTGGAACATGCTCAAGAACGGGGAGACCGTTTGTGCGCTAGGCGCAGTAACTGGGAACCAGGCAATCCAAGAGGTAGAGGCAGGATTAAAAGCTATTTATTGCTCCGGATGGCAAGTGGCGGGTGATTCAAATACTGCTGAGACCATGTACCCTGACCAATCCCTATATCCTGTAGATTCAGTACCGGCATTGATAAGAAGAATCAACAATGCCTTGATGCGTACGGATCAAATCCATTGGATGGAAGGGAACACTGAGAAAGATTGGATCGTACCCATCATTGCTGATGCTGAAGCGGGTTTCGGGGGAAACCTAAATGCGTTTGAACTGATGAAGAATATGATCAAATCTGGAGCTGCGGCGGTGCACTTTGAGGATCAGTTAAGCTCGGCTAAAAAGTGTGGACACCTGGGCGGTAAGGTGCTGGTTCCAACTTCTGAGGCTGTTGATAAACTCAAAGCTGCTAGATTGGCTGCTGATGTTGAAGGTGTCGATACTTTGGTGATCGCACGTACGGATGCGAACGCGGCGAATTTAATCACTTCAGATATTGATGCCCGCGACCACTTATTCTTAACAGGAGAGCGATCGCACGAAGGGTTTTACTATGTAAACGCAGGTATCGATCAGGCGATTAGCAGGGGATTGGCCTACGCACCATTTGCAGATTTGATCTGGTGTGAGACGTCGAAGCCGGATTTAATTGAAGCCAGAAAATTCGCCAAAGCGATTCATGAACAGTTTCCTGGAAAACTATTGGCATACAACTGCTCTCCTTCCTTTAACTGGAAAGCCAATTTGGATGAAACAACCATGAAGACCTTCCGTGAGGAGCTCGCTGAAATGGGTTATAAGTACCAGTTTATCACTCTTGCAGGATGGCATTCATTGAACAACGGCATGTTCGAACTGGCCAAAGCCTACAAGCAAGATGGAATGACAGCCTATTCTCAGCTGCAGGAAAGAGAATTTGAAAATGCGAAAAGTGGCTTTAGAGCTGTGAAGCACCAATCATTTGTTGGTACCGGCTACTTTGATCAAGTTCAAACAGCTATTACCCAGGGACAAGTATCTACAATGGCATTGTCTGGATCTACGGAGGCAGATCAATTCTCTGCCAGGTAGTTATTTGTTGACATTCACCGGTACCCTCACAGCCGGCGAATTAGTTTGCGGCCCCGAGGCTTACTTAGGTATAGCTTCGGGGTTTTTTATGGCCTTAGCGTTGGATAGCAATTTGGCCAGAATAGCCTGCTTTCCCTTGAACATCAATGAGGTCAAGTTGATACATACCGACTGGTAGGGTTTCTACAGATATACTCGCTCCAACATTTTTGTTAACTGTAACCATTCCTTTATCAATTGACTGGCCAAGTAAATTGTAAATACGGTACTGGTATTGGCCCTCCTTAAAGTCACCGGCCTTTACCTGGATGAAGTCTGATGCCGGATTGGGAAATACAATCAGTTCCTTAAATGAGAGCGTCGCTATCCCCGGAATTGTTATGGTATCCGCAATAAAAACAGAATCGCAATAGGTATCGCTTCCAACTCCATTAGTAGCTGTTAAGCATACATAATAGGTGGTATCAAGCACCGCAAAAATATTGGTCGTATTCTGTGCCCCGGAGGTGTTCCCATCACCAAAATCCCAGGACCAGCTGGTTGGATTGTTGGTAGAAGCATCCGTGAATGCACCCAGGCCATTCCCATTGTCAAACCAGTTAAAGTCTGCTACCGGTGCCTGAGGTGGCGCCGCCGTATCCACAATAGAAACGGTATCACAAAACACGTCATTTCCAAATCCGTTATCCGCCGTAAGGCAAACCTGAAAATCCCCAAAACTGGTATATTGGTTTACCGGATTTTGAGCTGATGACGTATTGCCATCTCCAAAAGTCCAGGCCCAGGTAGTTGGGTTGTTTAGGGAAAGATCCGTGAAATCTACTTGCCACGCGCCATTGTCGGTGAAGGAGAAATCAGCTACCGGCGGAGGATTCACTGTGGCCCCGGTTACTACTATAGAATCACAAAACATATCAGATCCAGAAGCATTGGAGACCGTTAGGCATACGTAATAGGTACCGTCTACTGTATATTGGTTCGGCGGGTTCTGTGTGGTAGATGTATTTCCATCTCCGAAATCCCAAAGCCAGGTGGTTGGCGTGTTGATGGATTGATCTGAATAGTTGTATCCTCCACTGCCATTGTCTGTTTGTGAAAAGTTGGCCACTGGAACGGCCGGGATCAGGGTCCATGTGAATACGTCTGGGTTGTCAAGCGAGTCAAAAGTCAGCTCAGCGATGGCCAGCTTTCCTTCTTTTGCAAGCCATGTGTAGGTGGTGCTGGTATCCGTAAAAGCGTCAAAAAACACCCAGTCTGGAGGAGGGAAAGGCCATACGGTAGGTGCTTTGGTCCAGATGGAATCTATGCTGTGCTCTACTCTTTTTACCCTAAGGGAGTTATAATCTCCTACCAATGTTTTCGTGATACCCCAACCATCCGTCGTGTCAAATACGGTTCCATTGTGTTTTATTCGGATAGAGTCGAT
>JAESRW010000064.1 GCA_016764395.1 Flavobacteriales bacterium | reverse complement strand
TATATGAGACAACAAACCAATACGATCAACTACAGCAATGACCTACCGCTTGCGCAGGGAATTGAGTTTGATGTATAGGGGATTGTCCATTCACACGCTAAAAATCTGAATTTGTACGGTGACCGGGAAGGGCATTTGCATTCATCAGAGAAGCAGTATGCACAAAAGCTTCAGCTTTTATTCAAAAAAATAAACTGAACCTGCTATACCATAGATATTTCTATTTTTGTCCTCTAGAAACCACAATTATACACATCATGAAAAAACTTGCCCTCTTGTTAATGTTACCGCTCGCATTACTCCTTACTCAATGTACCAATGGAGGTGAAGAAGGCGGAGATGAAGGAACAGAAACCGCTGTTGATCTCGGTAATGTGGACGAACTCGACCTGAACGAATATGGCTATCCGCTAGTGATTAGTGTTCCTGCAAAAACAAATACGACCCCGGCACCCATAGTGGACATATTGGACTGGGACGCAGTGGAAATCAGGGTTGGAACCAACTTCGCCGTACAAATATCTGGTGGTGATGGTGATATGACCCAAGCAAAAGAAGACATCAATATTGATGATGTATACGCCGCTACCTACGTCATTGACGAGCCGGATGCCATCTTATACGGATGGGCGATCAGAGACACTGAAATGGAGCCTGAATATCGATTCTATGTGATCAAGCGAGACGGCGCTACAGCCTATGAAATTCGCAGTATTGTAGATGAACCTTTTTCTGAAGAAGCTGCAACCCGCATGTTCAATATTGCAAAGGCCATTAAAATTCAGCCTGCTTCGTAACGGGGGTACGAATACGAATTTGTACGAATTTGCGAATGTGTTTAGGGCAAGCATGCTCATATTTCACATGCCTGATCGCACTGCATTCGTAAATATGAAATTCCCAGCACCATAGATGAACCTCTGGTTTTAGTTTGCAATAACGTTGCAATATGTCTGGATATAGAGTGCCTTTTGATTGGGGAGAAACGCTTAGTTTTCAATAAGTCATGTGACCTAACCGTGCTCCGTCGCCAAAAGCTATGGAGCGTGGCGACAAAGGTCGCAAGGGTTTCGCCAAGAGCGCCAGGGTAAAAGTGGAGTGATCATTCATGGCGTCCCTTGCGAAACCCTTGCGACCATTGCGGTTAAACTGGAAATTCAGATAGTGTAGAATTCCAATGAATAGGGGGATTTGACATTAAGTATAAAAAGCTACAATTTACAACGTCATCTTAAACTAAAGCCGAATCTCTTTCTGAAGGCGCTGCTACCCGGATGTCTAAGATTGCAAAGGCAATCAAAATTCATATTGCTTCTTTCGAAGCACAAATGTGATTTCCGCTTTTCTCTCACCGGCAAGGAAAGCAATACGAATCTAGGAATATGGGCCAGGGGGTATGTTGTGCCTACCAAATCTTGAACGCTCTTCATTCGTACATTCGTACAAATTCGCATTCGTAAATCTAGAATCTAAACCGCAAGAACCCGGCGCTGAGAGAGAGTGTCGGCCGATCTTCAGTGAAGAAAGTGATCACATCACGAGACGCAACGCCAATTTCCCAGGAGCCTTCACCAATCATTACCAACGCACCGATGGGTAAATTAAACCCGTAGTATCCGCCAGAACTGGCTCCAGTGCTCAACCGTAACCAGGGAATTGGGGTAATGTCCACACCAAACGCTAAGAGTGCGTTTCCATAGCTACCTGCCACATCATTCACCGGAATGACTATATCCAATCCCGCCTCAAATTTCTCGTTGGGCATAAAGCTGGCTCCTATCCGCAAATTGGTTGGAAGGCTCACCTTTTTCTCTACTACCCCACCCCAGTCAAACACACCATTTTCTCCGATCACTTTTTGCGCCTCTGTGACAAAATTGAAGGACTCAAATCCAGAGGAAGACAAATCAACAAGCTCGTTGTCACTGGCCTGATAAACATTGCCATCCCAGGTAATACTGCCAATGTCATTCAGTGCCGCTCCCAACTTCAATTTCTCCCCGAGTATAACGCTCACCCCTATGTCAAAACCGACTCCGGATCCAACGGCCTTTGGTAGCAACCCACCACTATTCACGGTAGAAGGATTTGACGTCGTAGCTGAATCACCATAATCAATGGGAAACGCCGGAGAAAAGGCCGAAAAAGCCTCTAGCTCACCACTATTAACCCTGGCTTCCATAATCCCCATGCCTGCCAAATATTTAACCCCAATGCCGGCATACAAAGACAAATCGTCATTGGACACCAGCTGTCGTCCGTACGAAAAATTGTATTCCCGATACCAGGACAAAGACATTCTTGATTCCCCCATAATCTCCGAGAACTTTTTAGCCGCAGCACTGTACCCTTTTTGGATGAGGGCCAGCGTATCGTCAGGAAGCGAATTGGAATTCAAGATCGTGTCTCCGTTGGTTAAGATGAGGTGTGTAAAATAATCGGCGTTGTATCCGACAAATAGAATTTCTGATAGCTCATCGCTGAACTGAGAGTACCACTGAAATCGCTCTTTGATTCCAAATGAAAAACCACCAAGCTTCTCTCCGGGCTGCACCGCAATGGCCAACCATGTAAGATCTAGGTAGCAGTAAAACCAGCTTCTGTAAAATCTTTGCCAGCCTGGATTTTTTCTTCGTTTGTAAACTTCGTGTTTCCAGATTTAAAACTACTCACCAGGTCAGATTTTACCAATGCTTCAGAGAAAATGGAATATCCCCCTTCCAGAAACCCCAATGCTATTTTCTTATCCTTAGTGGGCTTCCATCCCAGGTTGGCGGGATTGATTCCTGTCGCCTGATAGTCGGTAACAAAGGTGGTGGCTGCTCCGGCTCTCCCTGTTGCGGTGAAAGCACTGATCTCCGACTGGGCAAACACCAAGGATCCCGTTATCACTGCGATCGCCAGCAAAACAGCTCTTCTTAAAAGCGTATACATAATTTGAATTTAGCGTAGATTTGTATCTGGCCTGCTTGTCTGTGGGGGCAGGTAAAAGTCACCTAAAGTATGAAGAAATATTTAATTCTAATCTTGACCATCTTGTCTATGAGCTGTAGCGAACAGCCTGTCGAGAAATTACCAAAAGGTGTGATCCCGATGGATAAAATGACAGCAATCATGGTTGACATTCAACTCATCGAAGCGGGCATCGTGGTTAGAAAGTACAACAGGACACAGCGCAAAAATCAGATTACTGACTACTATCTGGCCCTCTACCATAAACATGACATCAGCAAGGAAACCTTCGATCTCAGCCTGCAGTATTACACTGACCATCCCGGTCAATTGGAAGAAATATACGAGAGCATGATGGAAAAGCTCAGCGAGCTTGAGGCGAAAGTAGAAAACGAAAAGGTTGATACTAGTGCCGTTGAATAAGTGATGGAAGCTTATTCGTTATTGGTACAGGGCTAATTGTTCAGCACGATTTAAAGCTTACAACGCACACCTTGTATCACGAAACGCGAAACACAAAACTTCTTATTTCATCTACACACTGTCAAAGTCCATAGAAGCCTGTTCAACATCGGGATGATTGAAGCACAGCAAATAAAACCTACTTATGCTGCTTCAGAAAAATTTCAGCGGTATCAGAGATAGACTGCGCAATAGGAATAAGTTCCATGCCCAACGCTTCCTTCAGCTTTTTCACAGAATAATACGCCTTGCCCTGTGATTCACGGGCGATTTCTTTAGAGATTCTCGATTTGGCCCCAAAGACGGTTGAATTAAATTTATCCAGGCGCCAAAAAATCTCAGAATAAAAAGGGGTGATTTCAAATGTGGGTTTCTCTTTTCCCAATCCTTCTGCAATCCTGTCAAACACCTCCTTAAAAGCAACATTTTCAGAGCTGACAATAAATCGCTCTGCCGAGATATCGCTCTTCATGAGTTTAATCATGGCACCGGTTACATCGCGAACATCTACAAAACCGTTCACCCCTGCCGTATAGTATTTTAGTCCCCGCCACACATCCAGGAACATTCTTGCACTGCTCTTTCTCCAATTCCCCGGACCTAGTATGATCGTAGGATTGACCATCACCGCATCCAGGCCCTCCTCAATGCCCCGCCAGACTTCTTTCTCTGAATTGTATTTGCTAATGGAATAGTTTGATTTTCCCTCGGAGGTTTTCCATTTTGTCTCTTCGCTGATTTCCTGTCCTACCTCAGGTTTTCCAATCGCCGCTACCGAGCTGGCGAAGCAAAGCTTGCGAACCTTCTTCTCGATACAGGCATTTACTAGATTAGCGGTCCCTTCAATATTGACCTTCATCATTTTAGTCTTGGCCTTCGGATTAAATGAAACCATGGCGGCACAATGATAGACCTCATCACCTTCCTGCAATACCTCCAAAAGAGAAGGAACATCGGTTACATCCCCTTCGTGCCATTTGACTTTTTCAAATTTAGCCCTTCCATCCTCTTTTTCGAAATGATCGAAGATACCCTCAACCACAGACAAGTCGCTGGTTGACCGTTTTAGGGCTACCACCTCTTCACCCGACTTTACCAAATCATAGATGAGTCGAGCGCCTAATAAACCAGTTCCTCCTGTTACAAAAACCATGTTGCGAATTACAAGTGAATACGAATGTACGAACTACGAGTGAATGCGCCTATTTCCTTTGGTTTGTTGCGTTTACCATTGGAGGGTGGTTAATTAATCAGCATTAGTCAGATTTAATACTCAAGTTAACCGAAAAGGGCGCAATTGTGGCGCAAATAGCCCAACTTTCTGGTAACTATATACAGGTTTACACTAAATCTGTCGGTTTATGTTGGAGTCGTAACTTTTAAGATTGATCCTATTGCAATCACTAGAACAAAGGCAGTAACGTATCCGAGAACTGCATTTTTGGAAAAGAAATTCAGGTACATTTCTCCATCCTTATACGTTTCTTCAAACGTACCCTTAAACCCTTTTAGCATCCATCTTGTAAAAGCGCCTARCCGCCATGCTAAAAAGTGATTCATAAATTTACTTCTTACCCTCGTTGGAGTTGTGTTTCGCGGCTTGCGTGAGTGCCCTGTTGAAGGTGGATAGCTTGTCATACTCAGGTAACGCAGTTGTACTTGAATTATCAGCATTGAACTCACTCAATACAAAACTGGCGCTAGGTAATGTCTTGTTGAGTGATTCTAGTTGATAGACTGCTACACTACATAGCTTTTCATACCTCACCTGTTCGTTTACATGGCTTCTTATCATATCCGAATTTAAGCTTTCAAGGTTTGATATAACCGTCAATTGGGCAATATTAGCCATCTCTCTAATATTCTTGCCTTCAAGGCTTGCTTGTGGATTCTGCTCTGTCCATTGCTTTGCGGTCATTCCAAACACGGCAACATTCAATAGATCAGCTTCCCGTGCATAAGCAATCCCCTCTTTATTTTTGGGTAAATTCTTATATGGGATAATGTCCTTTTGAACAGCATCAGTTTGCAGTCTGTAATTCACTTTCGTTAGAAATCTTCGGTAATCCCATTCTAAATTTAGATTATTAGATTCCCAGTTCTTTAGCCTTTTGAACTCTTTGAAAAGCAGAATTTTAAATGTTGGACTTAACCAAGAGGCGAACTCAAACGCAAGCTCGTTGTGGGCATATGTTCCACCATTCTTTCCTTTCTTAGAATAGATGCCCATTGCGTTTGTATGTTCAACCCAATTATGTACGGACACAATAAATCTTTTGTCTTTCCTCTTTGCTTTGAACTCTTGTAACCCGAGTAGATTAAAATCAGGATTGTGCATAGCTTCCCAAACCTCCAGAAAATCCATAGTAGTATTATTCTGCAACCAGTTCTTTATAATCTGATCCCCGTCAAAGTTCTTAACTATGTCTGTTAAAGAAATATATGATTCTTCTTCCTGGTCTATGAGATGGATTATACTACCATCAACCTTGATTATTTTATTCTTACCCATTGATTATTAGTTAACATAATGTTATAACTGGTGTAATTACACCAGTTATAATTCTAACCAGATGTGAATCTGCAATAGTGACTCATTTGATTAATTCTTGATAGGTTAATCGGTGTCCACTATTCAACAGTAATTGATTCAACCTTGCACCTTCTCCAAAGGTACGGGTATTATACCTAAAACTCATTTCGTCAAGGTACTTCTGAAGGTGCTTTGGAGAGGCATAGTGGTATACTCCGATCATTGACCTCTTAAATAGCCCCCAGAAGCCTTCCAGAGAGTTTGTATGGATAAATCCATCCCTTACATTCACGTCTTTGATTCACAACCAGATGCTTATAGTATCCTTTGAGACGCTTATATGTTGTCGCCACCCTCAATAGTTTTTGGTGACGGAGCGCGGTTAAACCAGTATTCAATTTAGAATAATTAGTCGCCAGAAAAGAGTTAACGAGATGAATTTTACACCGAATTAACTTGTTGGAAGATCCCAGTACCTCACCACTTAGTTTGCATTACCCATTATTTGCACATTGGTAATGGGGAACCTATTATCTTTGAGCGCTAATTATTGCAGGTACGAACACATTCATAATTGGGAACATGAATTTTGTAGAAGAGTTGAAATGGCGTGGCCTGATCCACGATATCATGCCGGAAACTGAGGAGCATCTGGCAAAAGGTGTTACGCCTGGATATATTGGTTTTGATCCCACAGCCTCTTCTTTGACGGTTGGCAATCTTGTGACGGTGATGCTGCTGGTTCACTTCCAGCGAGCCGGACACAAACCCATTGCGTTGGTTGGCGGTGCTACTGGTATGATTGGAGATCCTTCAGGTAAAGATGAGGAGCGCAAGCTGTTGGATCTGGATACCCTGCGACACAATGAAGCATGTACCAAAAAACAGTTGGAGAAGTTTCTTGATTTCGACTGCGGAGAGAACTCAGCCGAAATGGTGAACAATTTCGACTTCTACAAAAACATGGAGCTGTTCGACTTTTTTAGAGATATCGGGAAATACCTAACCGTAAGCTACATGATTGCCAAGGACTCTGTGAAGAGTCGACTAGAGGGTGGCATGTCATTTACAGAATTCTCTTACCAGCTCTTCCAGGGATATGATTTCCTATGGTTGTATGAAAACATGAGCTGCACTCTACAAATGGGAGGTTCTGACCAATGGGGCAACATTACCTCGGGCACAGAGCTCATCAGGAGAAAGGCTGGCGGCAAAGCCTATGCATTGACCTGTCCTCTTTTGACAAAAGGCGACGGCAGTAAGTTCGGTAAATCGGAGCAAGGAAATGTATGGCTGGATCCAGAGCGAACTTCGCCGTATAAGTTCTATCAGTTTTGGCTGAGAAGCACCGATACTGACGCTTCCAGATACATCAAAATCTTCTCGACGAAATCCAGGGAAGAGATTGAAGCCATAGAAAGCAAACACCAGGAAGCACCAAATGAAAGGTTATTGCAAAGGGAATTGGCGGAAGAAATTACGGTTCGCGTTCACTCAGAAGCAGCTTACCAAGCCGCCGTCCAGGCTTCTGAGATACTTTTTGGAAAGGGAACTACCGAATCATTGAAGGCTCTCGATGAAAAGAGCATACTCGATATTTTCGAAGGGGTGCCTCAAGCTACTGTTGCAAAAACTGAAGTGGGTGCAGGCATTCCTATCGTTGAGCTGCTGGTAGATAAAATTGGGGCCCTCCCATCAAATGGTGAGGCCAAAAAAATGCTCAAAGGAGGCGGAATCAGCATCAACAAAGCCAAAGTTGAAAACGACCGTGTTATAGGTTATGATGACCTTCTAGACGGTAAGTACATTCTGGTACAGCGGGGGAAAAAAAATTATCACCTGGTTACTGTCGCGTAAAAGCGGTCTATCCGCAGCTTACAATAACGTTGCAATATGTCTCGATATAAAGCGCATTTCGATTAGGAGGAGGCTCTTAGTTTTCAATACGTCATATGATCTAACCGCTAGGTGCGCTAGGGCTTCGCAAGGGACGCTATGACTGATCCACTATACTTTTACCTTGGCGCTTTGGGCGAAACCCTTGTGGTTAAACCGGAAATTCAGATAGCGTAGCCTTCAGATGAACGGGGGGAGTGATTCGAAAGCAAATAGAAAAAGCTACAATTTACAACGGCATCTTGAACTAAAGACTATTCCTGCTTCTCTCGCGATCAGATATTGTAAGAGGGCCCCAATTCACCATTAAGCACTATCCACCACCAACAAATTACATCCCCGAATATCACTGTGATCAAAGCGCCCCAAGAGTTCAAACGCGCCATCCTTGTCAACTCTCCCCAAATCCTGCGTAGCAATAAAGGCACAAGAATGAACATTGGTCAAATCAATAATGTTCAATCCTCCGGAACGCCCCTTCTCCAAAGCTTTAAACGGATCGTTGACATCCCGTGCAGAAACACGCATCCAGTGTGGACAGTGAAACTCGCCCCCAGCTTTTGAATACGCTTGAGATTGTAGCTCTGTCATACCGTACTCAGAGTGGATCTCGTCCACACCAAAACCCGTTTTCAGTCTGGCATGCAGTTCTTCCTTAACCAGCTCCTTTCGGTTTCCCTTCATTCCACCGGTTTCCATAATGATTACGTTACCCAAATCAGGTACATCTGTCCGCTCAGCGAAATCCAGCAAAGCATATGAAACGCCTAAGAGCAGCACCTTCTTGCCAGTGACACCAGCCTGTTGTATCACATTGACCAACTTACCCCCCTGATCAAGATAATACCCACTCAGGCTATCCCTGCTTTCCTCAATCAATCGATCGGTCATGGCGATTAAAGAGGAATGTGGGTTCTTTTGATAGTTGGGTAATAAAAACAAAAAGATAAAATCTTTAGGATCGCCATAAGCAGAACGGAAGCCCTCCAGGAATGATCTCTCGTAGAGCGAATTATCCTTAATCAGGTGCTTGCTCACCTCCTGGCCAGTCGTTCCGCTGCTATGAAACACCTTTTCAGAGACCCAATCCCCTGATACCACCTCATGAGACTTAAAGAACTCGATGGGCAAATAGGGAATATCATCAACAGTTGCAATGCTGTCCAATTCGATATGCAGCAGGTCAATATAGGATCTATATACCTTGTTGTTTTCCGACTGATAGCGAAACAAGTCCAAAGCAAGGCGGTCAAAATCCAACTCATCCTGGATATCAAATAGCTGCTCTACAAAATTCTTGTGATTCATGTGCAAGAAATAGCGGACAATAGCGTTAAATCTCCGAGTGAACTTGTCACCATGCCCGAATCAACAAAACTAAGGATTAAAACACCGCTTTACCTGGCAGTCATGTTGGGAATGTTGGCCTTCTCTTGCAAGGAAGAGATTAAGTTTCCAGATGAACCTACGATTAAATTGGTGAGTGCGGTAACGAGCGTTGAACAAAATCAACTCGGTACTGATGTGAATCGCACCGTACTCACCTTTTCTTTCACAGATGGTGATGGAGATATCGGATTGAGTGAAGTACAAACCGCGGCGCCATTCGACTTCAACCTTTTTGTAATTAGAATTGCCATCAAGGATGGAGTAGATCAGAATCCTGAGCTTTTAAAATTTCGCATACCCGTGCTCAAACCTAGCGCCGGCAATACAGGCATTCAAGGTGAATTAGACGTGCAACTTGATGTAATCAGTATAACTTTTCCGGAAGACTCTTTAAGATATGAGCTTTATCTACTGGATCGGGCACTCAATTCAAGCAATATCATAAGTACTTCAACCATTTCACTTCAGTAAGGCCCAAACTTATTTGAGGTTTCTTAAATTTGATGAAGAAAATGAATCTATTTAGGAATAGCGCTATACTGGGAACAGCTCTTTTGATAGCTGGACTTACTTCGTGTTTGGAAGGATCACAGTTTCCTGACGAACCAGAGATAGAATTTATATCGACAGTCTTTACAGATTCAGTGGACCTGCTGGGTAATCAGTCGTTTATAGGTATTATCACATTGGGATTCACAGACGGAGATGGGGATATTGGTATCCGACAAGGTGATACCACTAAAAATATGTTTGTCTTTCAAGTAGGTATTGACAATGGCCAAAATCAAGCTCCTACAAATCTCAGTTACGGGATCCCTTTTGTTACGCCAAGCGGCCAGAACAAGAATATTAAGGGAGAAATTGATGTCGAGATCAACATTCCAAATCCGCTGATAAATCCTTACCCGTACGATTCGGTTTTCTTTGAAATCTACATCGAAGATCGAGGTAAGAATCAGAGCAATATGATCACGACCCCGAGTATTTGGCTGGGAAATATTTAAAGGGGGAACTATTTAATCCCCACGACGGCTTCATTGACGTTGAAAATGTGGTCACCGAGTTTCTCACAAGAAGAGAATAGATCACTGTAATACATTCCACTTTCAAAGCTATATTCTCCTTTAGCAATACTTTGCAGGTGGGCAGCGCGCAAGGTATTCCTGGTATTGTTGATCTCAACCTCCAATAAATCTGCATGTCGGATATTCACCTGGCTATAATCACCGCTTAGATTTTCAACCATCGTATCAATCGCCTCCTGCACAGTGCCGAACATCTTCAATAAATTGGCCCGCTGGTCTTCATTAAACCGCGCATTTTGTTCCCTTTTGCGCTCAATGCTCTTTGAGATTTGATAACAGATGTCCCCAATTCTCTCCAGGTCATTGACGATACTCAGCATACCTCGAATGCGCATAGCCAGATGCTCACTCAACTCACCTTGAGACACTTTAGATAAGTAGTTCGCAATCTCAATCTCCATTTTATCCGTGATATCCTCGTATTTGGCGATCTGCCGTTGTTGTTCACTGAACTGCTTCCCTTCTTTAAGCTCGAGGAGTTCGGTTGTAAATCCGTACATTCTCTTGGTAATCTTACCAAATTTGGCAATCTCCTTTTTCGCTTCAACAATAGATAACTCAGGGGTGGAGAGTATTCCAGTTCCAATATACTCCAGCTTCGTCTCTTCATCCACATCGCCCCGAGAAGGCACCATCTTCACTGCGATCTTCACAATAAGGGGTACGAAACCGACTAACAACAACACATTGATAATGTTGAAAGCAGAATGGAAAAGTGATAACGCAATGGGTATCGACTCATATTGTTCCGGGTCTAACGGAGATACACCGTTGGAAGACATCATAAAGGAATCTACTCCATTGAGAAATAAGCGAAAGACAAAGAACATCCAAACCACTCCAAAGAGGTTGAACACAAGGTGCGCACGGGCTGCTCGCTTAGCATGTACATTACCAATGAGAGCCGCAAGATTAGCCGTAATGGTTGTTCCAATATTTTCCCCCAAGACCATGGCAGCGGCTAGTTCGAAAGGAATCCATCCCTGGTTACACATTACCAGGGTAAGCGCCATCGCGGCACTGGAAGACTGAACCACCAGTGTGAGAATTGTACCTACACCTATAAACATAAGTGTGGACAACATCCCCATATTCGCATAGCTCGCTAAGAACTCCAATGCTTCAGGACTGTTTTTCAAATCTGGCACTGAATGTTTCAAGGCATCCAGGCCCATAAAAAGAAGGGCGAAACCAATGATTACCTCGGCCCACGATTTCCAGGAACCCTTGCGCACAAAAAGCATGGGAAAGCCTATAGCGATGATAGGCAGCGCAATGGCCGCAATTTTAACTTTAAATCCAAATATGGAGATCAACCAGGCGGTGATCGTGGTTCCAATGTTCGCACCCATAATTACACTAACAGACTCAACAAGGGTCAGCAGACCAGCATTCACAAAACTCACCACCATCACCGTAGTAGCCGACGACGATTGAAGCAAGCTGGTAATCAGAAATCCTGTTACTACCCCAAAAAATCGATTCGAGGCCATAACACTCAAGATCCCGCGCATTTTACTTCCAGCAACCTTCTGGATGCCCTCACTCATAACCTTCATCCCATAGATGAAAAATCCCAGGGCTCCTACCAAT
>JAESRW010000307.1 GCA_016764395.1 Flavobacteriales bacterium | reverse complement strand
TGCACCCGGCTCCTGGTCGAAAATTAATTGCGATCAAAGCATGTAGACGGTATCTCGATACCTTATCTGGACGAGGGTTCGACTCCCTCCAGCTCCACCTTCGCCCTCCATAGCTCCGAACATAGTGAGGAGCGACGGAGGGCTGTTTGTATACAAACAAATCCAGGTAAATTACACACGGGCTTCGGTGGACACGGTCCACCATAAATAATTGAAAGGATAATATTCAGTAGCTCCGCGCTAGATGAGCAACGTAGGAGCGGTTTTTGAATCAGATCATTAGCCTGTTTGGTTAGCAAAGTACCGAGGGCTTCAGTGGATGCAATCCACCTCTCAAAATCAGAATTATGTGGTATGTATATCAACTCCGATGTGCCGATAATAAGTATTATACTGGATTTTGCGGCAATGTTCACGAAAGATTCGCAGCACACGAGCGCGGCGAGGTGAAATTTACGAAAACCAGATTGCCGGTAGTGCTGGAAAGTTATTTTGCCTTCACCAAGAAGCAACTAGCATATGACTTCGAACGTTATCTCAAATCTGGTTCAGGCGTTGCCTTTGCCAAGAAAAGGCTTCGTTAATTTGATTCCCTTCACGGGTACGGTGGGATCACCGAGCAGAGCGAGGTACTCTCGCATTTGTCCCTAAGATAGTTAAATTTGGATTAATGCGACAGGACCTAGGTCACCCTTATTTACCATTTAAATTTGAGATATTACTAGATATACAAACTAAAGGAGCCGTTGACAATCATATAAAAAACATCATCAAGCCAACTGAATCCCATATTGTTCCCAAACTACCCTCTCCTATTCGACTACAAGAGTATGGTGTAGGTCTTTTCAATGCGGTCATAACGAAATCAGCATTAAAGAAAGCATTAAAGAAACAGTATATTATGGTTAATGATGTTATTGCTACTTCGGCTACTTTTATAAATGGTGGAGAATGCATTAGCTTATCTATTCCTAAAGAAGTCAGTACAAAGAAAAAACTGGTCTTTCAACTTGACGTATTATTTGAAGACGATTACTTTGCAATGATTCATAAACCTGCCGGGATTTTGGTTAGCGGCAATAGTTTTAAAACCATTGTCAATGCTTTAGCTCAAAACATCAGAAGAAGTAATCTTCCTGATGCTACAACACCACAACCTGTGCACCGATTAGATTATGCAACCACAGGTATTTTATTGGTCGGAAAAACGAGCAGTAGCATTCGTGCTCTAAATAAAATTTTTGAAAATAAAGAGGTTAAGAAAACCTACTATGCAGTTACTATTGGTGAAATGAACTATCGAGGAAAAATTACCTCAGAAGTTGATGGCAAGAAATCACAATCGAATTATACTCTTTGCGAATCCGTCACATCCGAAAAATTCGGCAAACTGAATTTGGTAAAATTAGAACCTCAAACAGGAAGAAGACATCAATTGCGTAAACATCTATCAGAGATCGGAAATCCGATATTGGGAGATAAAGAATATGGAATTGAAAATTTAATTTTAAATGGTAAAGGCTTGTATTTGCACGCCTATTCTTTAAAATTTAAACATCCATTTACACATGAAGTAATCCACCTAAAGGATGAATTTCTTCAAAGGTTTAGAAAAATATTTATTCAAATAAAACAGTAAAACGATTGCCAATCCAAAAGGTAACTGTATCAGGTAGTTTATGGGATTCTGTCGCATTAAATTCCCTTTATTTACGCTCTAGCCAGGTTTATGACCTGCTTATTCTATACAGGACTCGATGTAGCCCTTTTCAATGCTGGTTTCTGGAATTTCAAAATCAAACCACTTCTGCAGTGGAAGTTCAAAGCCAATGTCATGCATAAAATTGTAGATGGACTTTTTAAGTCCGTAAGAGAAGCGTCCGTGATCAATACCCGTGGCATCTGTAAACTCGATATCATTGTTCGCAAAAGTGATTTCCTCATACTTTGGGGTAATCCCATAGGCTTCGGGATTTAAGCCTATAGGACTGTGTGCAGTCAAGGCAAACTGATGCCAAAATCCTGATTGTATAACGCCTGCGTCGAATAGCTGTCTTACCATCTCTAAACTGTCCACGGTTTCTTGGATAGTCTGGCTTGGATATCCATACATCAAATAGGCATGGACCATAATCTCCACTTCCGAAAAGTTAGCGGTTACCTTAGCGACCTGTGATACCGTCACTCCTTTGTCTATTAGATGGAGCAGCCTGTCTGAAGCAACCTCCAAGCCACCGGATACCGCAATGCATCCAGATTCTTTTAATAGTTGGCACAGTTTCTTAGTAAAACTCTTCTCAAAACGAATATTAGTCCACCATGTAACGTCCAATTTCCGATTAATGATTTCCTGCGCTAAAGCTCTCATTAAGGCTGGTGGTGCCGCTTCGTCTACAAAGTGAAAGCCCCGCTCTTTTGTCTGGTGAATCAGCAACTCCATTCTATCCACAAGCAGTGACGCCTTAACCGGTTCATAGTTCTTGATATAATCCAGAGAGATATCACAAAAAGTGCATTTGCCCCAATAGCATCCGTGCGCCATGGTTAGCTTATTCCACCTTCCGTCACTCCACAAGCTATGCATAGGATTGGCCATCTCGATCACTGAAATGTATTTATCCAATAACAAATCCGAATAATCAGGRGTGCCAACCTCGCTYTGCGTATAGTCTTTCGTGTATGCCGTATTGATATAGTGTACTAYCCCATCCTKTCTGATAAATGTCCTCTTAAATTCAGCTTCTTGCTTCCGTTTGCCTGTATGATTCAACACCTGCGAGGCCAGTAGTTCAATCGGGAGCTCACCATCATCCAATGTTATGTAATCAAAGTAATCRAACACTCTTGGGTCAGAAACTGAACGCAGTTCCGTATTGGGAAATCCACCACCCATCGCGATTRCTATCTCTGGAAAGTTGTTTTTCACAAATTGGGCACAACGAAAGGCACTGTATAAGTTACCTGGAAACGGGACAGATATGCAGAGTAACTTCGGTTGTACTTCCTCCACYCTTTGCTTAAGAATTTCTAAGGTAATAGCATCAATATATGTCGGTGATTCTTTAAGGTATTGATCTAAGGCATCAAAGGAGTTTGCACTCTTCCCTAATCTTTCAGCATAGCGACTAAATCCAAAATTTTCGTCTACACACTCAACAATAAAATCAGAGATATCATCTAAATATAAGGTAGCCAGGTGTTTTGCTCTATCCTGAAGATCCATTGAGGTAAATACCCAGTCCGACTCATCTAATTGCTCAAACCTRGATRCWCTCGGCAGATAGCCTAAGTCGCTTATATTYGCTGYAAAGGCAGGGCTATGCCCTTGKAGAAAAGAGATAATCTCATCAATTCGCTTGACATATTTCACCCGCTGCGCATAAATGAGCTTACTGTTTTCTGATCTAATGGATTGGTTCTTGTGAGCAAATTGAAAGAGATCCATCAGGTTATTACCYGAGAATATTGACAAGATTACTTCAATTCCCAAANCCATCTGAAAGGCGGAAATRTTTTTGGTAMGCAAAAATCCTTTCAAATAGGCTGTCGCGGGATACGGCGTATTTAATTGAGTAAATGGAGGGGTAATTAAAAGGAGGTCTCTCAANKTGGTTCWGTYRYATTWATCCGTTGACATCCTGAAAAATACTAATTTTCATAAMTAAGCTGCCGGTGTAATGAAAGTTTTGAACGCTTTCCTTTGGGTTTCTTGTTTTGATCCTTTCGGCTATTGTCCCTCATTTGTCCCTGCATTAACCATAGTGCTAATTAAAAGAGGTTCAGTTCTTCTTTGGATAGCCCAGGCTCTATAACATTCATTCCATACAACCATTTATTGTTATATTGTGATAAGTCATACATCTCCAATGCGTTGAATATTAGCCTTGTTTATTATCCGTTCAGGATGATAAACAGCATTGGAGAATTTGTAGCCTCGGGCTGACTTTTTCCAACATATTATTATCTTTAGCCCAATCAGCCCCAAAACACCCAGCATAATCCTGCTCCATGAAACTCAGGAAAAATCAATTACTACGTTACTTCATATTGTTGTTCGGTGCTTTTATGTTGTGCCCCTTACAAACCACAACTGCTCAACCGGTTGAATTGGAGTGGGCTGCCTCCATGGGGGGAGCATTAGGCAATGATCAAGGAAATTCAGTTATTCTTGATGCTTCGGGAAATGTGTACGTTACTGGAAGGTTTAAAGGTACTGCAGATTTTGATCCGGGTGTGGGTATCTACAATTTAACTTCTAATGGTGATTTTGATGTATTTATATTGAAATTAGATGCCCTAGGAAATTTTCTATGGGCGGCCTCCGTGGGAGGGGCAGGTTGGGAAGAAGGGGCTTCCATTTCAATTGATGCTTCGGACAATGTGTATGTGATTGGGTCGTTTGGAGGCACTATAGATTTTGATCCCAGTGTAGGCACCTACGATTTAACTTCAAGCGGTGCACATGACGTATTTATACTCAAATTAGATTCTCAAGGGGCCTTTCTATGGGCTTCTTCTATGGGGGGAGCAACAAGTTCTGATCGTGGAAATTCCATTTCAAATGATGCCTTGGGTAATGTATATATGACTGGCCAATTTGACGATTTAGCAGATTTTGACCCTGGTGTGGATACCTTCAATTTGACCCCAGTCACAGTCAATGCATCTGACGTATACGTCGCAAAATTAGATTCCCTAGGAAGTTTTCTGTGGGCTGCCGCTGTCGGGGGAACGTTTAGTAGTGATCGTGGATATTCTATTTCAAATGATGCCTCGGGGAATGTTTATGTGACTGGTCGTTGTTCTGGCACAGTAGATTTTGATCCGGGAGTGGGCACCTACAATTTGACCGCTAATGGTGGGATGGATGCGTTTGTGTTAAAATTGGATTCCCAGGGGAGTTTTCTGTGGGCTGCCACCATTGGTGGTGTCAATAATGAAATTGGATATTCCATTTCAACTGATGTTTCGGGTAATGTGTATCTATGTGGGGTTTTCTTTGGTACTGGAGATTTTGATCCGGGTGTAGGTACATACAATTTAACTTCAAATGGGTCTAGTGATGTATTTGTAGTAAAATTGGATTCTCTGGGAAATTTCCGATGGGCTGCCTCTTTAGGGGGAACGGGTAGTGAGACAGGAATGTCAATTTCAAATGATGAACTGGGTAATCTTTATATAACTGGTATGTATACTGGCACAGTAGATTTTGATCCGGGTGTAGGTACATACAATTTAATTTCTAAAGGCTTGAGTGATGTATTTGTAGTAAAATTGGATACCCTGGGGAACTTTCTATGGGCTTTCAGCATGGGGGCAGCAGTAGGTCATGATTATGGACTATCCGTCGCATATGGTGCCTCGGGCAATGTTCATGTAACGGGACGGTTTGCAGGTACAGTAGATTTTGATCCGGGAGTGGGCACCTACAATTTGACTTCGCCTAATGGTTGGTACGATGTGTTTGTGTCTAAAATAAATCAATCACGCGTTAATGGTTTTGTTTTCAGTGACTTTAATATAAATTGTGTGCCTGAAAATAATGAAACAGGATTGGGCGGTAGAAGGCTGACTATTAATCCCGGCAATCTCATTGTACAAACCAATCTTTCTGGATATTGGTTTCTTGACACATTACCTCCTGGTACATACACTCTTACTGCAGATACGTCGGGCAACTGGCAGCGCACCTGTCCTTTATCTCAAACTTTTTCAGTAACTGGACCAAATGGTTTTACGCAGGCTCCATCATTTGGGTTTGTTTCCACTGAGCCATGCGCAAAACCGGATGTTTCCGTAAATATGCCTTTTATGAGGCCTTGTTTCAGTAATCAAAATGTATATGTACAAGCGTGCAATGAAATTATTGCCACAGGGGTGTTAGACAGTGCCTATGTTGATATGCAGTTAGATTCGCATTTGATTGTACAGTCGGCAACATTGCCTTATACTTCATTGGGAAATAATGCATACCGGTTTGATGTCGGTACTTTAGGCCCCGGTACATGCACTTATTTCTCTATTGCTTGCTCATTGAGTTGTAACGCAGTTTTGGGCCAAACCCTATGTATGCAGGCAAACATGTACCCTGCCGATTCTTGTGTGTTTGACACTATTCCGGATACAACATTGGTTGGTGTTTCACCGTGTACCTTACCTTGGGACCAATCAAGCCTAATAGTGGAAGGTTTGTGTGTGAATGACGGTATCCAATTTGTGGTTTCCAATACTGGCGATCCGATAATTGGAGATATGTATTGTTACTCAGCCGTTCGGGTCTACATTGACGGCCAGTTTATATTGTTGGACTCGGTACAACTGGCAGGTGGAGATAGCATTGTATTCATGTTTTCGGGTGATGGCCGTACATGGCGGTTGGAAGCCGACCAGCATCCTTTGCACCCAGGGAATTCACATCCCAATGCAACCGTAGAACTATGTGGTAACTCCAACAACTGGACACCCGATCTGGTCAATATCATGCCCATGGATGATGCCGATCCCATCACAGATATCTATTGTGGTATTGTCAGAGGCAGCTATGATCCAAACGACAAAACCGGATATCCATATGGAGTCACCGACAGCAATAATATTAGTCCAAACCAGCAATTACAGTACCTTATCCGTTTTCAAAACACGGGAACGGATACAGCTTTTAAGGTAGTGGTACGAGATACTTTGGACACGAACCTGAACATGTTTTCAGTGATATCGGGGGCTGCGAGCCACAATTATGAATTCACCATGTATGGCCCGCGGGTTCTTCAGTGGACCTTTGATAACATTCTGTTGCCCGACAGTAATACCAACGAATCGGAGAGTCATGGTTTTCTGACTTTTACTGTTGATCAGGTACCAAACCTGTCCAATGGTGTGCAAATCAGAAACTCGGCAGATATCTATTTTGATTTCAATGCCCCGGTCATTACCAATCAAACCTTCCATGTTGTAGATGATCAATTAAAAACTCCACAATTTGGCGGGACTTCAACTGTCACTGATACTGCTTGTGGGGATTATATATTCAACGGGTATACTTATTTCACGAGTGGTACGTATATACAAGGCATTGTTGACTCAAATGGCATGGATAGCGTCATCACGCTGAATTTGATAAGCAACAATACCAATTCGGCCATTACTGTCACTGCCTGTGGCACTTACATCGCTCCCAGTAGTATTTATACTTACACAACAACAGGAACATATTTAGATACCCTTACAAATTCAATGGGATGTGATAGCGTAATATCTATCAACCTAACCGTGAACAATAGCTCATCAAGTTCAATATCTCTATCAGTTTGCAACAGTTACACCAGTCCTGGGGGTAGCTCATATACCACATCCGGCACATATTTGGATACCCTTACGAATGTTTCCGGTTGTGATAGCTTGATCACCATAAACCTAACAGTAAACAACAGCTCGTCAAGTTCCATATCTCCAACAGTTTGTTATAGCTATACCAGCCCAGGTGGAAACACTTATACCGCTTCAGGAACATACATGGATACAATTCCCAATTCAATGGGATGTGACAGTGTGATCATTATAAATCTTACGATAAATAACAGCTCTTCGAGCACAATATCCCCAACTGCTTGTAATAGTTATTCAAGCCCTGCAGCGAATACATATACTATTTCAGGATCGTACATGGATACTGTTCCCAATTCAAATGGTTGTGACAGTGTGATTACAATAAACCTAATTGTGAATAATTCCACAACAAATACAATTTCTCCAACAGCCTGTGAGTCATATCTCAGCCCTGGGGGTAATGTATATACAGTTTCGGGAAGCTATACCGAAACTCTACAAAATACAGCTGGCTGTGACAGTATTATTACAATCTTGCTTACTATAAATCCAAATCCTACAGTGAATATCACTGGCCTGGATACAGGATATTGTACTAAAGATGGTAGCATAACCTTAGTTGGCACACCAACTGGTGGAACGTTTATCGGGATGGGAATAAGTGGCAGCCAGTTTGACCCGACAATTGCAGGAGTCGGTACACATACCATTATGTATGCATACACAGACTCCAACAATTGTAGTGACAGTATTTCTGAAAGTGTGAATGTGAGTCTTTGTACCGGTATTGAGCAGCCCGGAATTATAGAAGGACTGAAAATATTCCCCAACCCAAATACAGGCGAGTTTACTTTAATAATGAGCATAACACAACCGGAAAACCTTGTGCTTAAATTACTGAATAATCTGGGACAGGAAATTTATACAGAACGCTTAACCCAATTCAAAGGCAGTTACGAAAAACAATTCGATCTGAGTGAGTATCCTGTAGGAGCGTACAATCTTCGAATTATCTCAAATCAGGGAACGATTTACAGGCAAGTTGTTATTGAATAAGTAAAGGGTTCTGTCGCATTAATCTAAGTCACCAAGCTCACAAAGTTTCCTCAAATCCTCCTCCAAATGKCCANACCTCNNYKGWKYWTARSKRWKCGANSTTYGKSSYTCCNNCTYCACGGRTTNNNCRRAGNKSAYCANCGYAGYKAYWSSCCYWKTWMYWSMGAYWGATCNNMSMWMWMSAYRWWMTRRMKMTTTYKTWAANNAWTGCGACAGAWCYGWAGAAAAYCTAATTGCTTTCAAAAAAGTGCTTAGCCAAGCCCATCGAATCAAACTTGAAAGCATTTTCATTTGATGTTTTATCTAACTTATYGCTGATTGCCAGACTCCATAATACCAATTCCATACAAAAACTCTGGTCTTGAGCATYRAGTTCCGGGCACGTTTCTTCAACCAAACTAACGAGTGGTTTTATCGAGAAAAGGCTTTTACTAAATTCCACATCGTTGTCGGTGTAGTTTAGTTCTAAATAATTAGAATCAAACCAGGCAATTGTATCAAAGTATGCTGTTTTAATCCCTTCCTTTTCTAGTTTTGGRATTTTCGGGAATCTTTTTTCAAATTCAGTAAGAATAGCATTGTTGATTAATAAYYTGGCGACTTCACCRGCTCCTTCTTGCTCACCTTCATATACGAGTTCTATTTTTCCCGTAATTGAAGGAATWATTGAGCTGAAATCCAAAAGGCGAACAGATGTTTTGCTCGCTTCTGTTTCTACTAAACGAAGTTTTGCCGAAGCGATTAATGTTTCCATCCCACTTATGGACATCCTAGCGCTGACACCACTTTTGGCATCAACGTATTCGCTATTTCGGGCTTCAAAAGAAACTTGTTCCAATAAGTCCTTGGCTAGATCAGGAACGCCAATGTTTGTTTTGTCTGTATCTGAAATCCGCGCTTCTTGCCCCGTAATTTCTTTTGCTAATTCTATAGATTTTGGATAGTGTGTAAAAATCTGCGAGCCAATTCTATCTTTTAAAGGAGTCACGATATTGCCTCTATTCGTATAATCTTCAGGATTWGCAGTGAATATAAATTGTATATCCAAGGGCATCCTCAATTGAAATCCACGAATTTGAATGTCTCCCTCTTGCAAAATATTAAATAAAGAAACTTGAATTCTTGCTTGTAAATCAGGAAGTTCATTCAGYACAAAAATTGAACGATTTGCTCTGGGAATCATGCCATAATGCAATACCCGTTCATCYGAGTAGGGTAGTTTTAATGTKGCAGCTTTAATTGGATCTATATCCCCAATTAAATCGGAMACATTAACATCTGGCGTTGCTAACTTTTCAAAAAAGCGATTTGAGCGATGYACCCATGAAATYGGAGTGTTGTCTCCATATTCCTCMATTACTTTTCTAGAATAGATTGAAATTGGATTGAAMGGRCTGTCATTAATTTCGGAGCCCTTTACGATTGGCATRTACTCATCCAATAAGTCAACCATACTTCGAGCAATCTTGGTCTTTGCCTGTCCTCGCAATCCCAATAGATTAATATGGTGACCAGCAAGAATCGCTTTTTTTAGYTGCGGAACTACAGAATCCTCATAACCCCATAGTCCCACAAACACATCTTTTTTAGATTTTATTTTGGTAAGGAGATTGGCTTGCATCTCCTCATTTATTGTTCTCTCCTGATAGCCAGAAGCCTTCAATTTTTTGAATGTTATATCTTTCTTCATTTGAATTTATATTCTCTTAATTCTGTTTTTTTCGTAATCCTCAAAGATCATTTGTCCTAAACCAGATAAACCCGTCAAAAAAGCTTTACCATTATTCCGAGCGGTAAATATTTCAACAAATTGYCTCAAATAMGGGTCCTGAGCAATCATGAATGTCGTTATGGGAATTTTCAACTTTCTCGCCTCCGCTGCTTTGTTCAGGCATTTTGCCACTATAGTTTCATCCAGTCCARCACTATTTTGATAMAACTCGCCACTTGGTAATGTTATACAGCTTGGCTTACCATCGGTTATCATAAATATTTGCTTGTTGGTATTTCTCTTTCTTCTCAGGATGTCCATAGCAAGTTCCARGCCCGCAACCGTATTCGTGTGATAGGGCCCAACTTTCAAGTAGGGTATTTCTTTTATTTTAATTGGCCAGGCTTCGTTGCCAAACACGATGATGTCAATTGTGTCCTTGGGGTATTTTCTTTTGATTAATTCAACCAGAGCCATTGCTACCTTCTTGGCTGGCGTAATTCGGTCTTCCCCATATAAAATCATGGAATGACTTATATCGATCATCAAAACKGTGCTCRTCTGCGCCATATGTTTTGATTCTTCTACGRTCAAATCGTTTTCGGTTAGCTTAAGGTCAGCTATGCCATTATTGATCTGAGCATTTTTTAAACTTTCKGTCATATTTACYATCGATAGGTCATCTCCATATTGGTACGACCTAWGTTCACCTTCTCGCTCATCCCCAACTCCTATTTTGGTGGTTTTGTGATTTCCCAGTCCACTTTTTTTYAGCTTCCCGAAAATTTGATCAAGCGCGTGTTTTCGCAGGGCGGATTCCAATTTTGCGGTTAAAAGATTCTTTCCTTTCCCTTTTCCAGAATTCCCTTCTTCTGGATCTATTTCTTCTTTTATATAACCACGTTTTTTTAAATCTTCTKYAARATCSKCTAATGTATAATCGTCTTTAAAAATGTTATACTCTTTATCYAGTGTTTCAAGCCATTTGAATGCCTCTTCAATATCTCCGGAAGTGTGTGTTAGCAATTCTTTGAATATATCGAACACTCTATCAAAGTGGGATATTTCTTTTGGAATGTGTTTGCTAAATGTAAGACCCTTACTGAAATTAAATCCAATACCTTTCATTGTACTCTTTTATACACAAATCATTTYATCAAAACGAAGCTAATTAACTCWAGAAGRATTCARCGATGCAAATGGGGGTYCTGTYGCGTATATGCCATGTATTTATTATTCYCCATCCGCAAGATCAATGGTTCTGTCGCSTTAATCTGTCAAAGTTACCAAAAATCAGATTGACGCATATCTAGGGCATTCTCGTAACAGGTCAGAAAATCGAAAAACTATTTGTACTTACTGAACCGGAATATACCAGCATTCAAGCAAAGCTTGATGAGATTCTGAATTTTGTACGAGTATTTGGCAATCAGATCATTGATGGGTGGATGCCGGCGTCAGACGTGAAAGAGATGCGGGACATTATAACAACTACTTGATGGAAAATGAGAATGGAAGGCAAGATCACATTCTCGAAGATTGGCGGTAAAAACTACTATCGACGTAAGGGAATTAAGCTGATCCTCCAACAGAATAAAGTCGAAGCATATAAATAGCGTGGGCCTAACATGTTCAAAAATCAGAGTTCATCACAGTCGAGACATCAATTAATCGCTGTAAATCTTCCTCCAGAAAGTTCGACCTCTCTCCCTCCAGCTCCACCTTCGCCCTCCGTAGCTCCGCACACAGTGAGGAGCGTAGGAGGGCTGTTTGAATCAGATCCTAAGCCTGTTTGGTTAGCAGCGTACGGAGGGCTTCGGTGGATGCAATCCACTATAAATAATTGAATAGATTATATTCCATAGCTCCGAACGCAGTACGGAGCGACGGAGGGCTGTTTGTATATAA
>JAESRW010000233.1 GCA_016764395.1 Flavobacteriales bacterium | reverse complement strand
TTTCTCTGCAGCGGCTAATGAGCTGGTCTACTTTCTTGTTGCTGCCAGATTTCTCTTTAAAAGCCTCAAAATCTGTCAGGGCTTCCTGGAATGAACCCAGCATGAAAAATGAGTGCCCCCGATAAGAGTATCTTAACGGATCGCGATATTTGACCTTGATGGCTTTGCTGAACCATATTGTGGATTGCTTATACTCCTCCATCTTATAATAGCACAACGCAACCTGGTAAATAGTGAGCCCTTTAGCAGTACGAAAAGTATAACCGCCCTTGAGGCTGCTAATCGTCACCTTCATAACTTCCAAATAAGTACTGTCATCTCTTTGTTTGTAACAGTCTGCCAGGTTGAACGCCAGTTTGGCCTGCTCGTTGATGTCCTTGGTCCTTCTATGTTCCTTCTTCAGTTTCTTTAAGTGCTTGTCGGTGCAAATACTTTGAGCCTGCACCATAGTTATATACAATAGGAATCCGATTACTATGGCAGCTAAAAGAGGAAATTTAGTTTGAAACATTTTTCCACAATTTAAAGATGATCAATACACCCAACACAAGTACCATCAGGGAAAGTAATTGTATCTTCCATCTCCAGTTCTTGTCAGTGAAGAGTTTATGTGCTTCATGTGCTTCCACAGCATTGCTCCAGGCGATAAATGCATCGGCAATGGGCAAAACACCGAATAAATAATCTTTGGTTTTATTACTTGAATATCCCAAGCCGAAAGATTCGATGCTGTTTCTCAAACCTATAGCCACTGTTTCTTCTCCGTACAGCGCCATAGTGCGCTGTCCCACAATAGAAGCCGCCCCCCCGATGCCCCAAATTACCGGTCCAGAGTCGATATCTCCATACCCTACMKTGCCTWTRGGATATTCGCGAATTCCAGGTAAGCCGATACGATAATCCAGGAATTTKCTTTTGAAGATCTTAAACTGYCCATCCGCAAACACTGGATCAATCTCCAATAGAAAATTGAGCATAAGACATTGAGAGGAGCCTCGTGAWGACTCTTSGATTGCTCCAGTCTTCCAGTGAACCGAATGWGGTAATAGMCCATAYTCGTCTSTGCTGGCTTCMATTTTGGMCATCCAGTTTTTTATYGTCTTCGAATATTTTCCAGGATACATCTCTTCATGAAWRGCCAGRGAGGCCATGGCTACCACCATATCCGCCGGCCATGCTGCGTGCCARTGYGATTGAAGGAAGGGGCTRTCGTTTTGCTCYAGCGCTGTAACAATATCAGCACAATTTTKTTGGAAYTCATKAACCAAAAWAGTGTCRCGGGTCTCCTTYGGTGTCAATATCAAATATCGCCCTTGAATATARTTGCACCAWCCCCGGTAAAATATACCAAAYGCCGGTTCSAGCGTCTCRTCGAAAGGCCATTTACCTGCATCCAGGGCCAGTTGRTCAATTACCCACATTATTTCATTCCTGGCCTCAATAGATAAATCTTCTTCAACGGATATGCCCTTAGCAACTTCTACCCAGGCCAAAGCATAGAGTGCATTGAGAAACACATACCCTTCCGGAAAAATTTGCTGCATCTTATTGGCAGCACCGTTGTGTAATTCTTGCTTTAGGTGGGCAAGTTGTTGGAGGAGGCCCTCATTCACCTGCACGGTACCATGTTCCGTATAGTTCGGCTGATAGTAAAGGCGGACATTAAATGCGAGGACCCCTATGAGCAAAAAGGATAGGCCAATGGCAATTATTCTCTTAAACACGATCATCATGCACTTCTCATTTAGCTTGAATCCTGGATAAGGCTGACATTTCTGCCAGATTCTCAAGGAGCCTGTCGACCTGGTTGTCAGGGCGACGGGCCATAAAGGTAGATGAATATTCTTTGTTCAGTTAAGGGTAATTCATTGAAGATGAATCCTTATTTGCCAATTAAGTGAACCGTCATTGGATGTTCCTGACCCCTGATGCATTTTGAGGCGATGAAAGGTAGCAGGATACCCGTCATTCAATGATTAGAAAATGGAGGAGTGAGGTAATGCTTAGAAATGCCAAATGGTATGATTTTAAACTTGTTTTGATAGGAAGATCGTCAATGCTTGGAGGATCAGCGACAATTCTACATATCCGCTTCTTGCGGCTCATGCCATCGCTGGGCGAATATTTTCGGACATATGGCTTGCATGGAGTCTGGGTTCTCCTCTTCCCAGGTAAAATCTATCTGTTCAGTGCTGCTGTCACGGGTCTCTACTTTATCGTAATCTATGTAATCATCAAGCTCCAATGCGGTCTCATTTTTAAACGCGGTCATGGCGATATACGCGAATTCTTCGAATTCATATTCTTCGCCTTCTTTGATTTGGTTGATGAGTGAATCGGCTGACTTCTTGGCATTGTTGTAAGCCTCTTTTCCCCTGGAGATTAGCCAACATCTGAAATATTCAAATGCATCATCGGAGCATCCTCCATTGATTAGAAAGGCAGCACACCACAGGTCGGACGTGTGGCTATCAGACAGCAATCTATCGGTTCTAAGTCTAAAGCCAACCATTTCTTCTGGTGATAGCTCTTGCAGCTCGCTTGTCAGATATGATGCCTGATTTTCCTGATCTGATGTGTGGGCCAGTGATATAGAAATGAGCATCCAATATTGATCCTCATTCATCATTTTACCTGTTTGTTCGACAGAGACTACCTCTTGCACAGTCTCTTGATGATCATGGAATTCAGTGATATCTGACAAGGACTCCTCTACTGGCTCGGTCTTGTAGAGCGCCCGGAGGAAGAAGAAGGCTACAATGAGTACGATTACAGCGGTTAGAAACATAACAAGCGTATTTATGGATGAATCCCGATCGTACTACTAAGGTACTATATCTGAGTGACCTATGATACCAATTTTGAGTGGATTCTTACGTCCAATGGTCTAATCAGGAGGCCTGTATATGAATGTCACTGGTCAGTGGTTGCTGTAGGGGAATAGGCGTTTTGAGGATTATTTTCATTCAAATGATAGAAGTTGCCCGAAAGATATAACGCCTAAGTATTTGCTTTGTTTTGATTGCGTTGTTGTTATCTGTACCTCCATAGTATCCCAAAATCAAAGGGTGTCCACAAGCAAGCGTTCATTCCACTTTCTTTCAATCCGGAATTTACCCAGGAGTTGCATGTTGAAAAGCAGCTATAGCTACCGTAGGATTCGTAGAAGTTATCTTTGTGGTGATAGCCTCGTCCTTCGAGCACGATCTTCTTATTATTCTCATCCAGCTGAAATGTTGACAAGAGATACGCTTGAAGTTTCTGGTTTTGCGAATCGGTAATCTTTACCGGTATCCAGTCAGATCTCTTGTAATAGGCACGCGAAACGTACATGAGTGAAGGTGTGTCGAAAATAAAGCTTGTCATGGTACTTTCAACAGTCAAATCCGACCACGTTGGTGTAGTAAGGAAAAAGTTCCGGTCGCCCCAACCAAAAGAATAATATAGATCGTCCGGATCTTGATCCAGCCCTTCCAGGAGGGGAGGAGTCATTTCATCGACTGGTAGGATGATATCTACATGTATACCATTTGTGCTCAAAAACAAGGTATGCGTCTTGTTTTCATCTCCGTCAATACTGGATATCGGAATGCAGCTGCACACCAGCGCCACCAGCAAATATGCGATTGGTAGGATCAAMWKARTYMSMATSSWKCTGYYKAYWWTCMTNNMAMGATCTTCATCATTTTCCAAGCTTGTTACTACAAGTTACGAATTAAAACCTGAGGTAAATACACTTCTACCTCCTTTAATTCCGCATTTCTGGTATTTGCTATAGGCTTGCGCTGCCCGCTCACTGATCTGTGCTCCTGTTTCATTTAAGATCCACCCGTCGATACCAGCTTTTAGTGAGTAGGCCTCTGGAGCCATAAGGCTCTTGGTCCACAAAATTGGGTTGGCATTCGCCTTTTTTACCTCTCCATAGAAGAAGTCTTTAGAGTAACAAGCAAGGACTATGACATCTCGTCTCTGAGTGATGGAGGGTTTGTACTCCAGGTCTACGTTAAATTCCATAAGTCCATCATGCCCAATATAAGCAAGGAGTTGAGCACCGCCTCCAAATTTGAGCTTCATTGAATCTAAAGTAATTTCTATTGCACATTGCCCGTTGGATGCTTTGAGGAAATTAGCGGTGCATACTTTTATCTTCGCACCGTCATACGCATCGGCCAACATGTATACCTCTTTAGTTTTGTGCTTGAAAAGTATCCTTTCCAGAATGGATGGATTACCTGACTGGAGCGTTTTTACCAGCGTCCACTCTGTCGCCTTGTATTTAAAGAAGGATTTCACCCCATACCCCGCGCCCCAATACAGGTTACTTTTGGGATCTTGTCCATTGCCCAGGTGGTCGGGGACGGGTACAATACCCTGGTTGACATTATCGCAAAGTGCGACAAACACGTGGATTGTTCGCGCTGTTCCAAAAGAGCAGATAGAGAGTAGGGTAAGAAAAAATACAACAGCTAATGTTCTCACTTGATGAAAATAAAAGTAATTATCAATAAAAGAACTGTTTCCAGCGACTCAGAATTGCTTTGACCCCATTTCTTCCGAGGTACACTAGACATGGGCTGCCTCTTCACTCTCTTTTCCTGTCTTTCCTTTTTCCAAGGTTTTGACGGAATCAGCTAGTTTCTTGTACTCTCCTTCGAGCTTTTTGACCAATTCTTCATGGCTGTACAATTCTTTATTCAGGCTGTCAATCTCCTCTTTAAGCATTGCGTTCTCATGTTTTGTATCACCTATCTCTAAGCTCAAATCTCTCTTCGTTTTGTTCAGGACTGCGATGGTGTCTTCATGTTGCTTACATGTTTGCTTTAGAGAAACAATTTCTCCGAGAGCATTGGTTACCGAGTTGGTGAGTGCTTCTATGGTGTTGGTTTTTGTGCTCATGGGTGGGTGTTTTAGTTTTTAATGATGAGAGTGTCTCCAGGTTCGATATGGTCAAGGTTATGCAGTTCATTATTGGTTGCAATATGGGTGTTCTTGAAGCCATGTCCATGGTAGCGTTCAGAGATACTCCAAAGCGATTCCCCCTTTTTTACAACATGGATTGTATGGGTCCCCATCTCGCCTTCTTGTATGAAGTCAGCTTCTGAGCTTTCAAGAGTTGCGTGCAGCTCAGCCAGCTTGCGCGTGAGTGCTTCAATTTTCCCGTCTTTGGTGGACAGGTCATTTTTTAATACCTCCAACTCCGCTAACATGGATAGGTCAGGTGGTATTATTGATTCTTCACTAACCGTCACTACTGCTTTGCCCTGGGTGTAGGTATAGGTATAGGCCCATCCACCTAGGATGACTAAGGCTATAGTGGCAAACAGGAATGTGGATATTTTGAATGTTGTTTTTTGATTCGACACTTCATTGATCAATGTAAATGAGGTCAGGTCTGAGGCGCACTCCGGACAACGGGATGCATTTTCCTGGACCTTTTCGCTGTGGCAGATCGGGCATTTCATGAGAAAATAGGGGTTTGAGGGTTTCATTAAATATAAGCATAAAACGGTGAAAAGCAATGGGTTGAAAGCGGTTTTTTCTGCATTTTATACGTCGGATAGAAGCCGAAATAAATCGCGTCAGGACCAGCTAAATTGGAGGGAATAAAGAAGTGAGCAAGCTACAGATGGAACAATGTGACTCACCCATTACCAGTCATACTCTTAAGTGTATAAACAATATTGTCATTTCCATGGTGGATTAATGCCCACAACTTTATCAAATTCCACTGACTTGTTGTTCCTGCTCAAGCATGTCTTGCCAATTGTCCAACAACTCCGTTACCACCCTTTTAAATTTCATTCTCATAATTGGATGTAAGAGGTTATAGACTTTCCTTTTGTACTTAAATTCAAAAATCATTTCAACTTCCGTAAGGTAAGGGGCTATCTCGATGACGTTCCAAGTACCTTCTAATAAAGAGAGGGGATAGGGGTAATCGTCAGCGCGTGTATTTACTTCAAATGAAAAGGTTTTTTCTTCTTGCCATACCGAACAAGTCTCCGTCCAGCTATCCTTTCCGTGAGAACAAAGCCGTACCATTCCTTCCTCTGAGCCAGAAATGATGGTCACTGTATCAATATTTGGCGCCACTTGATGATAATTGCCTACATCAGAAATTACCTTCCACACCTTTGTTTTACTGGCCTTAATGGTKCGCTTGAAGGTCAATTGTTTGAYRYCCTTTTTAGCAGCGCTATCAATTTGTGCTAAGGCAGATGATTGGTTAATGGCCATAGTGAGGACAATCAATGCAACAATGGCAATGGYATAGTTTCCAGAAGTTGAAATATTGAAAGGTTGTAAGGATAGTAGCAAGATACTGCCCAGGACCCAAATAATATCCTGTATGATTATCCACAAAATAGCCAGTGGTCGCTGCTTGATGATTTCTAAGATGATGGTACCTGCGAATAGGATCAATCCAATTCCAAGGATCCAAAATACCGTACCCTGATCAACGGAGAACAGATGGGCAACCTGATTATTAAATAGGGTGAGTGTAAGGCCGGAAACACCAGAGAAGATGGCATTTATGCGCAATGTTTTTTGTAGTTTGTTCATGAATTTTGTTCTTAGTTACATACAAAAATACCCTCTGTTTAATTTTGTATATTGATATTTTACGCCAATTTTTACCTTTGAATGAATRAAGATAGCAGCACCGCATATCGCCAACTTAATTGATTACGCTTCCTATCAAGGAATAAGTGAGGCGTCTCTGCGACAGTTCTTAACGGATCCTCAACTGGATGTTTGTAAACCGGAGAATACGGTCAATGACCTGGAGTTTTTAGAGGTGTTCAGGACGCTGATGGTGAAAACAAAGGATGCACAACTGGGATTGCACTATGGCTGTTACCTTAATATAAAAGCCCTGGGTTTCATTGTCCAATTGTCTTTGAATGCTTCTAGCATTGAACAAGCAGTATGGGTTCTGCAGGAATATCTGGCCTCGACTTTTCCACTGGTATCGCTCTCTGCAAGAGAGAATAATGGCTTTTACCTTGTGCAATTAGAGACTACYATAACAGAGGAAAACTTAAAAATGCACCTACTGGACACGGTGTTTTGTTTTATCTATCGAGAGTTGAAATTAATGGTGGACGATGCATTGCTTCCTGAAATTCAATTGCCTTATTCGGACCTTGATGCATATTCCAATCTTTTGAACACATCGGTTCAAACTGGAAACCAACATGTATTGGCGTTCAGCAACAGGGTTTTAAAAGCAGAAATCAACACCAAACGAATTAGGGAAATTGAAGCGCTTTTGCCGAAATTTATGATGATGCTAAACAGGAAGAAGAAAGGCTACCAGCAATTTTCATCACAGATGAGGAATATGATCTTAAATATGTGCTGCCCTGAACTTCCAGATTTTGAGCAAGTCTCCAGGCAGTTTCCCTTAAGCGATCGAACCATCCAACGGAAACTGACCGCAGAAGGCCAGTCTTTTCGACAAATAGCGGATGACATAAAAAGAGAACTCTCCTTTTACCTGGCTAAAGGAAATATCATGAAAACACAGGATATTGCCTATATACTTGGCTATTCTGAGGCCAGTGCTTATTTACACGCGGTTAGGAGATGGGAAAAATGAATCATGCCATATTTGATAAGCTTCGTAATGGAACTTGGATGATACGGATAAGGCGGCTTGATACCAATAGGCTCGATCAAAATCTATGGTTACTGATTCAGGCCTAATTCTGTTCTTAACCCTGAATCCTTATTTGAGTTCTTGGTCCAATAGGCACTATTTAGCGTTTTGATTTTCTCTGCCGTAGTGGTGAGTTTCTCTTTTGATTCCCCCCATCCGCTGAGGTAAGTCTCTTCCCAGGAGATGATTTGATAGGGGAATTGAGTTTGATAATTGATACGCAAGGTACGCTCTAATTCAGGATAAGTCAACGTATAACTGGTGGTGGTCGCATTGACTTTCTCTTTGGCTATTTGGCACGTATAAGCTTTGGCCTCTTTATGTCTCAACCTCAAATAAAAGAAAGATGGAATAACTGCTATTTCTCCTTCCGGCAAGAGGTCAGGATGCAAACGGATGATAGACCATAAATCATCCTCTAAATAGTCTTTTTTGAGATTGAATGTTCCCGATTCAGATTCAAAATAAGAGTCCGTTTTAAACTCGTAAGAGAGCTTGTTTCGCATCTCCATGTAAGTATGCCCACACCACTCCTGAGAGGAGGAGCTTATTTTCAATGATTTCACCGCACCATCAACTGGCAAAAAAGTGCTGGTCATCATAGAGTAGGGGTAAATTCCCGTATTGAATTTTTTGGTAAAATTCAGTTTGAGCACGGGCACATCCGAAGAGGTAGGTTCATCCGCTTTGGTCCAGTTTTTAGTAGAGAAGGGTTCAGTGACAAAAATGAGTACGGCCTGTCCTTCATGTATCTCTCCATACCGCGCCTGTTTCAGTTGGTAACTTGTTAATTCAGCTTCTCCAGCATACCAATACGCTTTTTGTTCAGCACTCAGTTCCTTGTGTGATGACGCATCCTTTATGAATGTAGAAACAGGTGAACCGAAGCAGGAGACTAAAATAAAACAGAGGATGATCCAGGTATGTGTCATGATATTGGTCTTTAATGGGTGCTAACTTCCGTGGGCGTCAAGTTCGCTTTTTTTGCTTCATACTCATCTAACGAATTAAAGCTTCAAAATTATATAAGAGGTTCGGAGCTATTGCCCCTTTCAAGCGATAGCTATTTATAGCTCTGTTTGTTCCTCCAATGCCTTTTTAGCTTTGCTGTTAGGTATACCAATCTTATTATACTGAAGACCGTATGATGGTGCTCCACCGTTCCGAAGCGGGTCTTTAATTATTCACTACCTCAATCTTCACCTCWGGYGCACGCCCATGAYTTTYTTTAGTGTGCTTCATGTCKGGGAACTTYYTCATMACCARKYCCCAACAKGGASTAGGRGTRACSMTRCTTTCSCGGTGTGAATCCTTRTCRCACARGGCTATATCCGGWGTTTTRATKCCRTAGAGCCCWCCYTGCATMAGGCAWATACAACCGTGCCGTTCGTCRGGYARGCCAAATATACCRTGGAAAAGCTCGTGRCASAAAATGCGYACATAGCAACGWCCGCCACTTTTYACCAACCAGTTKTCAGAACCGGCGCCATAGCAAACYGCACCACCACCKGTAAGTAAWGTTTGATAYARACGYCCTTCGTCAATGAGAAACCGTCCCTCCGTACTCTTGTCCACAATCTTGATKTTTTCCAAGTACATCTGWCCTTCYGTAAGGTCCCAGATGAACCAATTCAATCTACGAATGCGCCAGCTRAACTCTTCAAAAAAKGCYGAATCAGCATCATCTGCTATGGCAAATGTATACGTAAGCGCACGATCCGCCTTCTTTACTCCGGCAACCCAAGCTTTGTCCACCTCACCCGGACGTTGCCAGTGGTTTCCTACCTTCTTAAAACCCATTGCTTTATGACTGGACACGTGGTTGGGATCGTCTTTCAACGCCTCCAACCATTGTTCCCAGGCTTCATCTTCCAGGCCGTGATCCCATGCCCATTTGCCCAGGGTGTAGTGTTTATCTGCATTATTGACTTTATTCAGCTTTTTGCTTTCGCTCATGTAGTGTTCGTAATTGCCGAACCACTCCTTCTGTGTCATTGGTGTATATCCACCGGTGCGTTGTTGTGCAAAGGTGAAGAGGGGAAGTAGCAGTAACATGCTGCATAATAATCCCATTGAAAAACCCTTTGCGCCCAAGGGCCGTATGTTATTCCTGTATTGACTCATATCTTCTATTTTTAATTTTGATTTTGAACCACCCAAGATTTCCAACTTATCAGTATTGCTTTGAGGATACAGTAAGTAGGCTTAACCCAATTTAACTGCTTCTGAAATCGTTCAGGCTCCCGACACTTTCCTGATTCGCCGAAATTGCCAAATTATTCTTTAATCCCCGCGGTATCCCGGCACCCAAGTTAGGAAAAACTACGGTATTGGGAATGCCTTTGTCACTTGGCTGGTTCTTATGGTAAATCGCGAAACAAGGTGTTCCAACGGCCTTGCCCAATGCGCTCTTATGTTTTTAGGGATGTGTTCTGGATTCAACGGGTATAGATACCGTTGTTGTGGCCTTTAGTTATCCCGATCCTCAAAGTCCTCATGTTTCTTAATCTGGATTCTTCTGTAGATCAGGAAAACAAGGATTATTATGACGGCAAACCAAAGTAGACCCTGAACTCCAAAACCATATGCAACGGCTGATGTGGCTTCCATCTTACTTGAGTTTAACGGCCGTTCCGTAAGCAAGAATTTCTGAGGCTCCTTGCATAACCATTGAAGTGGTTAATCGAACGTTAAGGATTGCGTCAGCATTCATTCTTTCAGCATCTTGAACCATTCTTTGCATGGCCTGCTCCCGTGCTTCCGCTTGGAGTTTGGTATACTCCTCAATTTCTCCACCTACAATATTTTTGAGTCCTGCGAAAATATCCCTGCCGATGTGTCTGGCTCTTACTGTGCTACCTCTGGCAATATCGATTATTTCGGTAATTTCTTTATTCGGCACGCTGTCGGTGGTTGAAATGATCATTATTTTTCGATTTTAAAATTGAATACCAATGTTTTATGCTGCCAAAGGAAGGAAAATCAGACTTCGCCGCTGGCCGCCATATCTTTCAGCAGTTATGCGGTAATAAATATACGAATTCTCACATCCGTTAGCGCTATTGCGCTGTAATTCATGGTTATGGAAGTGTCAGAAGGTCTCCTGACGGCAATTGATCATTCCTTGTGGACATCCTTGAATTGCAGCATGTTCTATCAGTAATTGTTTTCATGATTTGCATTTTTTAATTGTTGTTCAATTACCAATTCTCTAATCGGCACTTCGTTGATCAATACGTCTTTCACAATGGGAGATCCATCCTTGATATGTACCAGCGCATAGGAATGTTGCTGCACGTCGCGGGCGGATTTCCGATAGGCAATCTCCGCATCGTATGCTTTACTTTCCTCCATGTAGTATCTGTCGAAAGGATAATCGATGATCAACCGGGCTGGAGATTGATTCCAGGTCTGAATGTAATCGATGGATGCTTTTACATAATCCACATCATCGTCTGGCTTTTCTCGTTTCACATCTAGTATCTTGGCATATCCCACCGAATTCGTGGTGAGGAGTACATATATATCCTGACCATGACTCCAGGTGCCTGGATCTTCAACCTTCCAGCTATTGATATCATATCGCAAAGTAATGTACTTGCCCCTGAATGGATCGTTGGGATCAACGGGGGCTGTTTTGAATTTGTATACCGTCCCTTGGTCGAGTACAACGTTTGAATTGTATACCATTTTGGCGGGTACATATATCTGTACAAGTGCTACGAGGAAAAAAACGAGTAAAATGAGTTTTTTATGCTGCATGAGATTGGGTTTTTCTTTTGTTCAACATCCAGTAATTGGTTCCAAAGAATCCGAGCCCTAGAATTAGGAATAGAATTCCTCTTAACACATAATTAATATCACTGTCAAAAAAGCGGCAGGTTATCAGGCCGGTTAAGATTATGAGGCCGTAGTTCATAAGGCCTAGATTGTCTTCTTTGGCTCCCCGTTTTATAGTAAGAAGCCCCAGAGCCAAAATAATAGCGTTCACAATCACAATCCCTATCACAAGCATATTGGAGCCAATGATGAAAGTGGGAATGAACAGTAGAAATATGAACGAAAAAGGTTTAAGATCCTTCCATGAACCCTTGCGGTTGAATAAGAACATCATGACCACACCTAAGAGGGTTAATAGAGCAATGGCTACACCTTCCGGGGAACTGGCCATGTGATACCATCCCATTTCTTCACGTGCTATCTCTTTCCAGAACCAGTCGAAGCTCAAGGATAGCAAAAGGGAAGTGGTGCCCAGTGTTCCTATAGTCAGGTAGCCATTATTGTGTAGTTTTTGTCTTTGGAAGAATTGATGGGTGCCAATGAGGTAAAATACACCAAACAGGCTAATATAAGCTACG
>JAESRW010000063.1 GCA_016764395.1 Flavobacteriales bacterium | reverse complement strand
GATGGGACTTCGCATTCTTTGTGAATCGAAATTTGGTTGATTCCTTTTTTAAAGAGGATGGCCTTTTGCTCTGCCAACCGCACTCCTTGATGCAGTACCACAATGATCGGGTTGGCTTCCTGATCCTCAAAGAGGCTTGACCAGAGTTCGGCAGCACCAGCATTGTTGGTATGTGTTGTAAAGATCACCTCTCCTGTTTTGGTGACCAGCTGTACTTCATAATCAACCGCCGGAAATCCGTCCGTGGTTTTAACCTGAACAGCATATCGCAAGCTGGGATCTACTTTCCACTGTTCTTTACCAAATGACAATACCTTTTTTGAGATATCGTTCCACAAATCCCACTTCCCAAAATCCTTGATCTCCCCAGCCGTCAGTCCCCCGTTTTCAGGCAGTGCCTCTTCACTTTCCAGTGTGGCCAGATCTGGAGTCTCAATCGCTTTCTCTCGCCTCGCTCTTATGCTAATCTTAGGTGCAGAACGCATCACCACCCCAGGAAGAGCTTTAAGAGGAGACGCTAAAACACCGGGTGAAACAGACCGTATCGCATTGAGCTCTCTTCGTGTGACTGTTGATTGTACAGTGTAAGACTTTTCAAATTTTAATTGTTCCTGTTCCGCTGAAACGACAAACGCATCCAGTTGCGTTACACTTGTAACGATTAACAGCTCGACGGAAAGGGTGTCACCTTTACCCACCTGTATATCTTTTATTTCCAATTGATCATAGCCAACAAACGACACATTCAGGTCATATGACCCCGCCTCAAGCGGAATCCAAAATTTACCATCCACATCAGTAGCAACTCCAAGTAGCGTGTTATCTGATCCACTTGGAACCACAACGTTAGCAAAAGGTATAGGTTCACCGCTTTCTTTATCGGTTACAGTTCCTTTGATACCTTGCCCAAAGGCGAGTTGAATACTGGAAATAAATGCAATGATTAAGAGGATTACTAACGCCTGAAATTTACTTTGTTGGGCTGCTGATTTTATCGCTTGCATGATATAGGAGTTAAGTGAATATATAGACAGGTTTATCAGCATAAAGACCTGCAGGTGGAATGGATTCCATAAAATTGAGAGCAAGGAGTTTCCGATGAAAAAAAAATTGATCCACGAAATTATTGGGTAATAATCAAGATGTATAGAGACGCTTAGTTCTTTTCACGTGCTCTAACTTTGGTTTTTTCTTTAATCCAGTACTCTAATTGGAAGATGTCCCCTTTGTTCATCTTCTCGAAGAATAGGTCGCTCAATTTTGGAAAGTTTGCCTCCAGGCTCTTTATCTTTTCCTGAATATCAGCGGCATTATCAGATTTATAGGACAACGCTTTTTTATACATATCCACAGACCTCCAGTAAATGGTTCCTCTTTCGAATTCACCCAGTCCGGAGAGATTGGCGAAATCATTATAGTATCCGCCAAGAACTTCGTGAACCCTGGCATTTTTTGGATCTAGCTGAAGAATTTTGCGCAGATATGATCTAGCCTCTTCAAAATTCTTTTGAGCCCGACGCACTTCTGCCAGTTTGAAATAGTATTTAGTCCTGGCTGAATCTGACTTGGCCAATGAAACGGCCTCCTCTAAATACTTTATTCCTATTTCATACTTAGTCCCTCTGGCCGCTTTAATACCAAGGCTGTATGCAGATATACTTGAGGGAGAAAGTTTGTGCAATTGCTCGGCAATTTTATCCGAGATCAGGGCCTCCTCACATCCGGAGATCTTCAAGGTATTCAAGGAACGTTTCAGCCATGGAATGGAGTCTTGATATATTATAAAGTTTGATTCCTTCCAGGGTACCACTTCATCACAGTTCAAGTAAGGTTTGCCATAGAGCAGGAGATTGCTTCGCAAGCTTTTATACTTTTTATACGTTGCTTCATCCGGGTGATTGCTGGTTTTCCCTTCAATAATTGTCATGATCATTTCAAACCGACTTAAGACCTCATGATCTGTAAGAATCCCCGATTTGCCAAGTCTTACCACCGTTCTGAAATAGCTGTTAAGTACCTGAAGCTTTGATTCTGATTTCTCAAGCCCACAGAAACTTCAAATGCATGGTAAGCAAGCTCCAATTCTTTTGGTTTATATTTACAAAGCAACACACCTTTCTTCCCAAGCACAAAGCCCTCTTTTCCGTAGTATTTAATCCTTAGGTCCTGGATAAGAATCAGCGTATCGATCATTTGAATCTTCCGGTCTTCTGATGACTCGGCTTCAATAAGTGCCTTAAACAGCGTTTCCCCATTGAGGTAGAGACTTTCATAAAGGGTTGGACAATCCAACATCAATTTTCTCCAGTTAATGGCGGCATCCCTATAATTTTCACTCTTGTAGTTATAATCGAAATAAACATACTCCTCCAGACATGCCGTATCCGCTGGCACACGCACGGATATCGCGTAGGAAGTTGCATATACCAAAAGGCAAAAGAAAAAGAGTGAGGCTCTTAGGCGGTACATCGTAGAGGGGGAAATGGTTTCACACGGAAAATCCACAAACAATATGCTACTAACCGGTAACGACCAGTGTACCCGTACCTGGATTATACTTTCTATTTTTCAAGAGAAGTTAGTACGCTTAATCGAGAATTATCTTATTCGCATCGAGGAATAAGAATTCTTGATCCCAACCTCTACGCTCGTCTATTTCCATTTGTCTATGGCGTTCATGTGATCGTTCCCATCAAAAGGTTGGTGGACAGCAAGAAAGCCGCAAGTAGGTGGCACTAAATTAAGAATATGGCACGCTACTTGTCTACGCATCAAACGCTACCCCAAACACACCGACCATGAAAAACCTGTACCTCCCTACGCTTTTGTTGCTTTTGACTTTAGGCTGTCAACCTCCACTTGATCAGCCCATTCCCTGTAATGATTCAAGACCAACTAACATGGGATTGAACGGTGGATGCCGGGTGGATCGCTTCCCGCTTACCAACCAAAGTGGGGAGTACTGCGGTTGGGTGTATGTACAGGCCAATTCGGAAAAGGTAAGAGTAACCTTTGTGGCTGCCTGCGGATGGCTGATCGAGAACAGCTACCTATATCTTAATGCGTGTGAGGATATTCCAAGCACACCTGGTGGCCATCCATTGCCACATTTGTTTCCCCATTCTATCCAGAATGAAGCCCCTCAGCCGCGACATACTTACGACATTGTGCTTGGTGAAGGTGACTCCTGTTTTTGTATAGTACCATATGCTGAATTGGCGTATTACGAGGAAGGGCACCTTGTACATCAAGCAGAGGTATGGGGAGGCAATACTTATCTTGACGACTGTGCGTTTATTGAATACTGCCTGCCGATATGCGCTTGTGAAAATCCGCATGATCCAAATGCTCCAGACAGCTGCACCATCGTGCCAGGCGATTTCCATACGCAGACGCAGGGTGGTTGGGGAAGTACACCAAGCGGAAGTAATCCGGGCAGGTACCTCCATGATAACTTCAATGCTGCATTTCCAAATGGTATTGTCATCGGTTGTAACAACACCATTACATTGACAACCGCGCAAGCTGTAACCGATTTCATTCCCCAGGGCGGTCCACCTGCAGCCATTTCCCAGAGCTATATCGATCCTACCCAGGCCTTGAGCGCATTGGCTGGCCAAGTGCTTACCTTAACGCTCAGTATTGGGTTCGATAATTTCGACCCGCAGTTCGGTTCCTCCTCCACAGCTTTGGAGAACTTAGTAATCATGAGTGGCCCTATGGCCGGGCAGACTGTTGCTGATGCCCTGTATGAGGGCAATCGCGCACTAGGAGGTTGTAGCACCAACTTCTCCATCAGTGCTATAAACAGCGTATTATCGCAGATCAACGAAAACTTTATTGATGGCACCCAGGACAACGGCTATTTGGAGTGCCCTTGATCAAGCGGTAAAATCCTCTACCATTCCCTTGGCGTCTTGATAATCCACAAATCCAGGAATCTCCCCGACAACCGTATCATCTTCTAGAAATTGAATGGTCGGAAAGCCGCTGACCGAATGCTGTTGTACATAATCAAATTCCTCAAAAGTATACTGCTCATTTTCGGAGCTCATCAATGCTTCCTTAAATCCTTGCATATCTTCCACAAATCCATCGCCCGCAAGTTCCATGAGCACCGATGGCTGGGTGATGTTTTTGGCATCCACAAAATAAGCTGCCTGAATCTTATGTAAATAACGAATGGCCTGATCCTTACCTAACTGTCTTTTAATAAGCAAAACCGCCCGACAAGGATATTCCGAATCAAAATATAGCCCCTCCGTATCCAACACTTTCTTGTTCATGGATTGACCGGATAAGATATTTACCCGGTCAAAAACCTGTGCGAGATACGCTTTATAATTACCCTCAATTTTTTTGGTATTCTCCCGAACCCGCATGCCTCCCATATAAAACTCTATACCTGCTTTACCGTCCAGGTCGTTCATGATCTTGTCAATGGTAGGTTTTTGAGCCCAGCACCATGCGCACATGGGATCCACAAAAAATTTAGTCGTCTTGGCCATCATCAATTGTTTTGATCAATGAATTATCTGGTGTACATGGACCAAAAGATGCCTTCCAAATGACTCTTGGCAGTCAGATCAAACTCTTCTTCTCTTCCAGACCTATACTTATCAGATAAAATTTTCAGCGCAATGTTCACCACATCTTCTTTATATCCTTCAAACCAGGCATAAGGGCTTCCAGGCTTAATGCTATTTTCAAATTTTGTCTGTCCAAACCCCTGACCCAAAGCAGCTTTAGCATCCCCGATGTATGTTTGGATGAATTTAACATCTTCTCTATACGCGAGGTTGCCGTGTCCAGTAACCATGACATCCCATTCCAGGCTCATCAGGGTTTTGAGGTCGGTTTGGTATTTTAACACATCATGAGACAAGCTAAAGTCTTTGAACTCTAGTTGGTCAGGATGCACAAGGTCAACAGCATGTATAATGTCTCGATCCCCATCATGAATTATAAATGTGGTATTATCCTCGGTATGACCGTTAATATTCGACCCAACATCAATCTTGATCCCTTCAAAATGCAATTTGGTAGAAAGTATTTTTGTGGGTGCAGGAATGTCCATGCCATGCGCTACCAACTCTTCTTTCACCTCTTTAGTTGCATAAATGGTAATCTCATTTTCACGCCCTTTTAGAATCGCTGCTGCACCCCCTAAATGGTCTTTATGAGAATGTGAATACGCCAATGCCGTAATCGGCTTACTGGTAATTTGCTGAATCGCTTTTAGGATTCTTTCACCCCTCATAATAGGAGCATCAATAAGCAGCACCCCTTTTTCACCAACCACAACACTCACATTATAATAGGACGCGGAGACCCAGTACACATTCTTACTCAATCGTTGAATTTCAAATGGTTTGGAGAAACGCTCTAAATGTGCTCCTTCAATTTTTTGAAGATTTACAGCTTGCTTGGWGAGCGAAGCAGGTTTATAAATATAGTTCTGTGCGGCTGCGCTAGAAACCAATAATAATGACAGCCCCAAAATTGATAGGCTTTTCTTTCTTGTTTTCATAGTCTTTTACTTTTGTTCTAGTTATTAATGAATGACAGTGCAAAGGTCAGGCAAGAAGAGAGGGTGCCGTTAGGTAATTATTCCCGAGGAGTTGGCAATATTACCTATAAAGCTTTCGAATGATATTCCGGGGTATACATCTGATACCACCCGAGTTCCTTCTCGTTAAGCGGAACACGCAATCAACCTTTCCCATTTCAGTCATACATGTTTAGTGCAGGGGCGCAGCGATGCCGTCAGGAATTATCAATGCGTAATACAGGCTCCTACTCGCTTAAAGTAGCCACCACAATTTAAGATGGTCCTTGAGTGGCCCGCGAAGAAGCCAATCTATACCAATAAACAGGTATTGAATATCGTTCTCCCCATAAGAGAAGGCCTTGAGTAGATGGTGTTTTAATACCAGACAACAAGTCCTTCTACTATTTTTCTGTTTTTTAACCCGGTTTAAACCAATGAAATTCACAGGAAATACAGAGGAGTTCATTGAGCTTAAAGAACTCAAAACACCGGATTGTGCCATTTTCAAAAATCCAGAAGCGGGTAGCCTGACTGTCCTCTGGTTCCAATCAGATAACAACATATTCATTGTAGATGCGAAAGAATACATTTTCAACAAAAACCAGATTGTCTTCTTTACGGAGTTTCATAAGATCACGGTAAAGAAAAAGGAAACAACTAAATACTTAAGGTTCAACAGACCTTTTTACTGCATCATAGATCACGATGTTGAAGTAAGCTGTAGAGGCTTGTTGTTCTTTGGCGCATCTCAATTGCCCTCTATCACCATTCCTGGAGAAGAAATTGAGCATTTTCAAACACTCTGGAAAATGTTCACTATAGAGATGCAACTAGAAGATAATCTCCAAATAGGGATGCTACAAATGATGTTAAAGAGATACTTAATTTTATGTACCAGATTATATAAAGTTCAACATCAACTTTCAATCGAACAAGAAGAAAATGACCTCTTAAGGGAGTTTAATTTTTTGGTTGAAAAGCACTTTAAGACAAAGCATACTGTAGCTGACTACGCGGAAATATTGCACAAGTCACCCAAAACCATCTATAATGTTTTTTCAAAAATAGACTCAAAAAGCGCCTTACAATACATCCAAGAACGTAGGATGCTTGAAGCCAGGCGATTATTAAGTTATACCGACCTGCGAATAAATGAAATTGCCTACGAAATAGGATTTGACGATATTCAAACATTCAGTCGATTTTTCAAAAAACAAGAAGGTGTTTCACCCTCAGATTTTAAGAAAAAATACAAATCAGGCTGAATTGCTAACCTTACAGGAGGATTTACCTATCACATTCAAACCCCTTCCCCTCATCTTTGTACTGTCAATTAGATAAATAACCTAAACCTTAGAAAAGATGAAAAATTTAAAAACAACAATCGTAGCATTGGTAGCAGGAATATCAACTGTATTTGCACAATTACCTGACCCAGGATTTACCGTAGATGATAAAACAGCTATTGTAATTACAGATCCTCAAAATGACTTTTTAAGTCCTGATGGAGCTGCATGGGGAGTAGTGGGCGAAAGTGTGAAAGCAAATAATACAGTCGCTAATATCGAGGCACTATTCAAAGTAGCGAAAGCAAAAAATATCACGGTATTTATATCTCCTCACTATTATTACAAACATGACCATAACTGGGTATTTGAAGGCACATTGGAAGTACTCATGCATAAAATAACCATGTTTGATAGAGAAGGAGCATTAACAAGTGAAGGCTTTGAAGGCTCTGGAGCAGATTGGTTGGACGATTACAAAAAGTACATTGACCGTGATAATGTAATTGTAGCCAACCCACACAAACTTTACGGACCTGAGTCAAATGATTTAGCATTACAGCTTCGTAAGCATGGTTTTAATAAAGTGATACTCGCCGGAATGTCTGCTAACCTTTGTACTGAATCTCATATGAGAGAGTTGATAGAAAATGGTTTTGAAGTAGCCGTAGTCAAAGATGCAACCGCTGCAGCGATATTACCAGGATTAAACGGCTATGAAGCGGCTCTGGTAAACTTTAGAATGCTTGCAAGTCATGTCTTTACCACCGAAGAGATTATTAAAGAATTAAGAAAGTAAGCACCTCACTATCCGTGTAGAATTGAAAGTACATGCCGCCTGGTGTGTACTTTTTTTATGCACCGTTACAGAACATGATGCGTCAAATATAAAATCAATTCTTTCTTATGATAAGTCAAACAGCATCTGTCTTGCATTTAAGAAATAGAAGTCCGAACAAGGAGGCAGACTCTTAATTTGTTAAGGGAAAAGCGGACTTTACCGTTGTTGAAACAGAGTGCTGTACATTTGCCAATGCACACGCATGGCCTTAGCATGTGAATTGAGCTCATGGATGTAATGTTCTGCAAAAAACATGATCAGATCAAAGGCTTCGTGAGCTGACAAAATTCCATTACCCTTAAATTAAGGATGTAGCACATTAGAGGTTTTGGCATAAAAAGGAAACAAAATTCACACACAGAATATTGACTGCGGTCCGTTTGTACCTGATTAATTTATCTTGTTGTCCGCTGGTCCGAATGATGGCATTAAAGTATTTCTGTAAATTTAGCCTTTCAAAATGCACATGAGCATCGCTAAAATCGCCTATTTACTGATTACATTTCTTGCCGGCATTACCGTTTTATCATTTGGCAAGAATCTTATCATCCCCTTTATCCTGGCACTTTTTATATGGCTATTGATCAAGGAGATTAAGATCGTAATGAATAAGATTCCATTCGTGGAAAAGAGATTTCCTTCCTGGATGAAATCTGTSATYGCATCCATTTTCATGTTTGTAGTTCTTGGGTTCATCACCGAGCTGCTCGTTTACAATATCCAGGCGTTGTCACATTCATCGGCCTCCTTCTCAGCGAATATAGATGTCATGGCCAATAAGCTAAACGAGACGTTTGATATTAATTTGAGAGATCTGATAGGCGATTATGCCGGTGATTTGGACTTCGCTTCTGTGTTGAGTACGGTGGTTAATTCACTCACAGAAATGGTTGGGAATGCATTTTTAATTGCCTTATACGTGCTGTTCCTGCTGATTGAGGAGTCTATCTTTTCAAGTAAGTTGAGGGCCATCTTTACGGACGAAAATCGGTTTGAAAGGGTGAATGGCATCATCATGAAGATTGAAGATGCTGTTACGGACTAYATTGGATTGAAGACATTGGTWAGTTTGATCACGGGGGTGTTGAGTTATTTGGTTTTGTTGGTTCTGGGCATTGATTCACCRGTCTTTTGGGCCTTTTTGATCTTCTTGCTTAATTTTATTCCTACGATTGGATCACTCATYGCRACWGTCTTCCCCGCCATTTATGCCCTCTTACAATTTGGTGAGCTGACACCATTCTTCTTGGTGCTGGGCCTCGTTGGCTTTGTTCAGGTGATTGTCGGAAATATAATAGAACCAAGGATCATGGGCAATGCGCTCAACATCAGCTCGCTGGTAGCAATATTGTCTCTTTCGTTCTGGGGCTGGTTATGGGGAATCACAGGAATGATTTTGAGTATCCCGATTACGGTGATGATCGTGATTGTATTTGCACAATTTCCCAGTACCAGGCCCATGGCGATCTTGCTCTCTGGAACGGGGAAGGTAGATTCTTAAAGCCTTATTTGATTTCCTCAATCAACACCTCCCACACCATCTCGGAGGTGCCTCCAAAGTCCTTCTCCACTTTCATCACGATAACCGTCGCACGCTTGCCTTTAGTTTCATCCACGGAAATTTCATCGGCAATGACCCGCGCAACAGATTGGGTATAGTCAATCACACCTCGGTAGTTTCCATCCGCTGTGCGTACGAAACCGTCAGTAAACGCGATATCTGAAAGCCCTATTTTTACCAGGCCATATTCATGGTTTAAGGTGCCTTTAAGAAGGCGCCTGATCGTATGAGCCCTTGCCTGGTCGAGTGGAGACGCATCCATTTCCACAATCGCATCTTTAGTCGTGAACAATGCTAATGCCTGTTCCATCATCTGCTTTCGCATGGATCTCTCGTACTCCGTATTGGATATTACTTCTAGATAATCACTGAGATCCTGTAATTTCTCGATCGCCCTGGTTTTAAACCCGGGGAATTGGGCCTCTGTTACTTCTGCGGCACTAAAAGTGTGTTCCATTCCGTACGCATCCAGAGCAGCTTCTTTGGCCATTGTGGGTTCACCTTGTTCAGCCGAACAGGACCAAAGACACACAGCTATGCAGAGTAGGATAAAGTAAGTGGCGTATGGCGTAGTGTGCTTCATTGAATATTGATCCCTTTTTGTACAAATCGCAAACTCGATATCTGGCCACCCTGGTATTGAACGTCCAGTACTTCGATGTTCTTTAGGCTTTTAATGGGTGTAGTCAACTTATTGATAAACCCTTTTTTATTGTACAGTTCCATACCCGTTCGTGAGCCAGGATTAACCTGAAAAATGCGCGCTTCATCTGCAATCATGTCGTTTAATTGCGCCCTTCTTTTTCTCCAGTCGTCAATATTGGAAGTCGAGAACATGTGAATCATGAGGGCATAGTCATCTGATTTAAGCATGATGCGTTCATCAGGAACCCTTACATCAAAATACCGGATGATGGTATCTGGTTTGTGATACGGTGCACTGACAGCAAAGCGTACACTTTTCTCGCCTGTTGTCAATTGAAAACAGCCATTGGAGTCACATTTTAATACAACAGGCGATTCATGCTCCTTGAGGATTGAGATTTCAATATTAGCAGAGGAAATAGAATGTTTCAGATCGGCATCAACAAAACAGAACTGATATGTTTTAGCCGCTGGGGTATAGAAGAAAAGAAAGTAAACCAATACCACAAGCGGAGTGCTAACCCAGAAAACCTTCTTCCACCCTTTAGATCGCTGGGCCCATGTATTCATGGCGGGAGTCTCTTTTGGCGGATCCGAAGCTGCGAACTGGCTGGTGAAATCTCGCCAGTTCTTGTAACCGGCATATTCACTGAGCAAATTGAGCATGTCAAGCCGGGGTACCTTATTCTGTGTGCTTTTAATATGCGTGTAAAACCACTTCTCGCTAAGCTGACCTTTGACTTGCTTGAGGAGCTCTTCCTGAAAGTTGGTGATGTCTTGGCTGGTCCACTCTTCTATTGGAATATCGCAGGAGGGGTAGGCCTTCTTATAGGTGGAAGCAACTTCTTGCTTTAACCGCTGGAAATATTCTAAATCTCTGTTAGACATTATTGGATTTGGAAATGAGGACGGTCTTAAGCGGGGAGATTAGAGCTAGAGTTATTATTTCAAACAATGGATCAACAAATTACGAATGGTTCAACTAAGCTGACCACAAGTGCGAATTTACGAATAAGGGCAATTTATAGCCTATGAATACCATTTGCAAATTCGTCATCGCTTCAAAATGGACATTCGTAATTAGCTGATCAATATTACGCTGTCACAGCTAAATATCACATTACAAGCTTTTGTAAAACCCTTGTAAAATGATTTGCAAACCCTTTACAGGGGCTTTTCTTCAAGGGCTCTTGTAGTGCCGTTATGTTTGAGGTGTTAAAATAATCACAAATAATGAATTGTGAGTACGCAGGTCACAATACACTAAAACCCAATCAACCATGAAAAAGCTAAGACACATACCCTTCCTAATCTTCCCAATTATATTCATGTTTTTGTCATGCTCCAGTGAAAGCAATTTCAAGAAAATGTCGCCACAAGCTAACATTAGCGGGGAGGCGGAACAGCTGGAAGAGAAGGCGCCAGATATTTCTAAAGCACCACTTGATCGAAAGATCATCAGGGAAGGTGAAATCAGGTTTGAAACCAATGATGCCAGTAAGACTGGTGAGCTCATCACCAATGTCTTAAAGAAGTACGGCGGTTATGTATCTAAGGATAATGTGTACGATTATGCGGAACGAATAGAACATACGCTAGAAGTCAGAGTGCCTTCGGAATATTTTGACAGTCTTTTGGAACAGGTCTCAAAGAGTGCCGAGAATCTCGACAGTAAAAATATCAGCGCCAGAGATGTTACTGAAGAATACGTAGATATTGGGTCGCGCATAAGAAGTAAAATGGAACTGGAGGCACGCTATACGGAGTTACTCTCCAGAGCCACTACCATTGAAGAAATACTCAATATAGAGCGTGAAATCGGGGTACTTAGAGAAGAAATTGAATCCATCCAAGGACGGCTTAGATATCTCAACGATCGCGTTTCATTTTCCACGCTCATCATAACATTCTACGAAGAAACAAGATCGGGTATAGGTTTCTTGCCAAAATTCTCAGATGCCGTTACTGGAGGTTGGAACAACCTGCTGTGGCTACTAATCGGCCTTACCCATATCTGGCCCTTTGTTGTCATACTTGGAGGTGGAGTTTTGTTTGCAATCGGCATGGACAGAAAAAGAAGGAATAAATAACAAATCATTTTAAAGACGATGTGGCACGTGACTTATCGCGTACGCATGTCTAAGC
>JAESRW010000062.1 GCA_016764395.1 Flavobacteriales bacterium | reverse complement strand
GAGCTATGGGAGGTGCTGCCGCTTCTATCACATGGACCACCTCTGGGGACGGTGCGTTTGATAATGCTACCCTACTCGCGGCTACTTATACTCCAGGGCCTATTGATATTGGGATGGGAACAGTGACATTAACCATCACTTCTGACGATCCAATCGGGCCCTGTGTACCTGCTATTGACGCTATGATTCTGTCAATCGATCCTATTGCAGTGGTCTCAGCTGGAGCTGATGCAGTAATATGTTCTGATCTAACATATACCTTAAGCGGTTCACGAGGAGGAGGTGCCAGTTCATCAACCTGGTCAACTAATGGTGATGGTGGATTTGATGACATTTCTATTGTTGGAGCTGAATATACGCCTGGTCCTGGAGACATCGCTTCGGGGACAGTCTCACTGAAAATCACTACGGATGACCCGGTTGGACCCTGCGGAATAATTCTGGATTCGATGATTTTAACGATTAATGCTATCGCCACGGCTGGTGCTGGTTCTGATGCCACTATATGTGCTGGCACCACCCATCTTTTGACTGGTGTTATCGGTGGCGGTGCAACATCATCAACCTGGAGTTCCACTGGAACAGGCGTATTCGATAACCCGGCCATTCTTGGGGCCACTTATACCCCATCTCCTGCTGATATCACTGCTGGTACTGTTAAGCTCGCGATAACGACTAATGATCCAGTTGGTCCATGCCTTATCATTACCGATACGATGGTCTTATCGATTGATCCTGCCGCTACCGTAGCTGCTGGTGCAGATGACGTTGTTTGTGCGGGATTTGCCTATACTTTGGCTGGATCAAGAGGTGGATCTGCACTTTCTTCAACTTGGACTACTTCGGGATCAGGAGCATTTGCTGATGTCTCGATTGCCACTACTTCCTATACCGCTTCTGCTGCAGATGTTTTAGCTGGATTTGTCACCCTAACCATTACAAGCGACGACCCGGCCGGCCCATGTCCTTCAGTATCTGATGCCATGATACTAACGATCAATACGGACGCGATTACAAGCGCAGGATCGGATGCCACGATTTGTTCCGGATCAAATTATACGTTGAGCGGAACAATGGGTAATGGAGCCACCGCAATAACCTGGACTACAGGGGGCACTGGAACTTTTGACAACGCATCCATTTTGACTGCCACATACACTCCATCGGCAGCAGATATTACTGCAGGAAGCGTCGACCTGGTATCTTCAACTGATGATCCAGACGGTGCAGGTCCTTGTTTGGCTGCGGTGGATAGCATGGTTCTCACCATCAATCTGTTCCCAATTGTCAACGCCAATGTTGACGATGCAATCTGTGCTGGATCTTTCTATACACTGGCTGGTACCATGGGAGGAAGTACATCCACCATACTTTGGACAACTTCGGGAACGGGAATCTTTGATGATGCCACTTTGTTAGGTGCCACTTATTTCCCGTCAACGGCAGATAGTCTTGCAGGAACAGTTACTTTGAGCATMACWTCTAATGATCCTGACGGTGGAGGGCCTTGTTTCCCAACGGTTGATGCCATGGTCCTAACGCTGGATCCAGTGGCGGTTGTTAGTGCGGGTAATGACACTGYTATTTGTGAGGCAAGTTCTTATTTACTASCAGGTGTCATAGGGGGAAGCGCCAGTTCAGTTACCYGGACCACTRCCGGAACGGGGACTTTCGATAACAATGCGCTTATCACACCAACTTATACGCCATCCATTGCTGACATCTCTTCGGGATCAGTTAAACTGGGAATTACATCAAACGATCCAATCGGAACCTGTATCGCCGTGTCAGATACGATGATTCTTACCATCGAGCCAGCAGCAATTGCAAATGCAAACGTAGACGACGTTATTTGTGCAACATCTACATACACTCTTTCAGGTTCACGAAGCGGTTCGGCAGTATCTTCTGCCTGGAGTTCATCCGGAACAGGTTTGTTCGATGACGCTACTTTATTGGGGGCAGTATATACACCTTCCGTATTGGATATTGCGGCAGGAGCCGTTGTATTGACACTAACCACGAATGACCCTGCGGGTCCATGTCCTTCAGGGATTGATTCATTAATACTTACGATAAACGCTATTGCTGTAGTTAATGCAGGAGTGGATGATACCATCTGTGAAAACTCCAGTTATACATTGGCTGGAACGATAGGGGGAAGCACCTCAGCCATGATATGGACTTCACTTGGAACTGGATCATTTGATGATACCACGATCTTGGCACCTATTTACACTCCTTCAGCTGCGGATATTGCAGCAGGAGTGGTTACCCTGGTGCTATCCAGTAACGACCCCGACGGATTAGGGCCCTGTGCAATTGTTACAGATTCAGTCAGGATTACAATTAATCCAATCGCCATAGTTGACGCAGGCGTTGATGCAATAATCTGCGCTTCCAGCACCTATACATTACCAGGTGTAATGGGTGGAAGCACCGGCTCTATTACTTGGGCTACGACTGGAACTGGAACCTTTGACGATACTACATTATTGGGCGCAACATATACCCCTTCTGTAGCTGATACCGTTGCCGGGTCAGTTGTGCTGTACATTTCCAGTGATGATCCAGATACTACTGGACCCTGTAACATTGCAGTAGATAGCATGACTTTGACTATCAAACAACAAATCCTCGTCATTGCTGGTAATGACAGTACGGTTTGTGCCAGTGCAGCAGAAGTTTTCTTAAATGGCCAAGTATTTAATGGTACTACAACGGGATTTTGGAGTACCAGTGGAAACGGTACTTTTAGTGATTCCAGTAATTTAAATACGACGTATTTCACAAGCCCGGCGGACACAGCTGCCGGATTCATATACCTAACGTTGGAATCGACAGGTAATGGTGGATGTACACCCGTCCGTGATAGTATACTTATTACGATCGACTCTGGAATATTTGTAGTAGCGGGGCCAAATCAAATCACCTGTGCCAACGTACCAGGAGTAAGTATGGCAGGTGCCGTATGGGGCGGTACGACCACTGGCTTTTGGTCGACTTCCGGAGGAGGAACATTTGCACCTGATTCCACTGATTTAGCCGCATTCTACGCACCCAGCCCAGCGGATACCCTGGCGGGATCCGTAGTACTTACCTTAACGACTACTGGAATGAACTGTGTTGCAATTTCAGACAATATAGCGCTTACGATATTACCATCCATCATAATCAATGTTGGACCAGACGATGCCGTCTGCGGAAATAACCGCATAGCATCTCTAACTGGTTCTGTCGTGAACGCGACAGGCGGTGTATGGACAACCCCAGATGGCACGGGTATATTTGCTGACGATTCATCTCTGGTAACCTTCTATTCTCCAAGCGATGCCGATACCGGATTGGGTATGGTCACCTTGGTGTTAACCAGTACTGGAAACGGACTGTGTGTGGGTGTTTCGGATACCATGATTCTCACTTTGGACCGCATTCCAAAAGTAGATGCAGGGCCGGATGACACGTTGTGCGCAAACAATGACACGGTGTTCTTAAATGGAAGCATCAGCGATGGTTCAGCGAGCGGTGTTTGGGTAGCACTGGGCACTGGTTTCTTCAATCCAAGTGACACAGATCTTACCGGAATTTATGTTCCAAGCCCGCTTGATACAACCGCGGGATTTGTGGAACTCCTTCTGGTGTCTACCAATAATTTCAGCAACTGTTTGCCTGAAAGTGACACGCTCCGAATCACTTTAACCCCGGCTCCAAAACCTTTAGCGGGAATTGATCTAAGCGTTTGTGCTAATAATACTGATGTCTCTCTTAATGGAAATGTTGCTGGAGGTAGTTCTACTGGGGAATGGTCCACGGTCAACGGTGGGACCTTTTCACCTAATAGCACCGACCTAAATGCAGTCTTCACTCCGGATACGATTGACACTGCTGCTGGCTTTGCTACGCTAATCTTAACGTCGACCAATAATGCGAATTGCCTTCCGGAATCGGATACCATGTTCGTTCAGATTACGGACAAGCCCGTGGCCTTCGCTGGGCCTGATCAAGCATTATGCTCAGATAACGCTGTAGCAACGTTGATAGGATCCGTGTCTAGTGCCACTGGAGGAATATGGAGAACTCTTGACGGTACCGGCTCATTCTCAGATACGACTTCTTTTGTGAGCTTTTATACCGCCTCCAGCTTGGATACAGCAAATGGATGCATCGTGATGACCTGGACAACAACAGGGATGGGCAATTGTTTGGAGGTAACCGACACCATGAATCTCTGCTTCTTCCCCAACATCATAACTGTAAATGCCATTGCCGCTTCTACCACAGTATGCGCGAATAATCGCGATGTTAATGTGCTGGGTACGGTTACCGGTGCTACGGGTGGCGCCTGGAGCTCTAGTGGAACCGGAACTTTCAATAATCCGTTCTCACTCAACTCAGTGTACACACCGAGTGACTTGGATACGCTTGTGGGAAGCGTTGTCCTAACACTGGCTTCCACCGGTAATGGACTTTGTAACCCGGTATTAGATAGTGTTACCATAAACATTGATCCAGCACCAAATGTTAACGCCGGACCAGACCAAACAATCTGTTCAAATTCACAAGCACCGCTGAACGGCATCATTTTCAATAATACAACAACTGGAATATGGACCACAAACGGATCAGGTACCTTCTTGCCTAATGACTCAGACTTGAATGCCATTTATATACCAAGTCCAACGGACACACTCGTTGGATCGGTTATTATCGGATTGGGATCGACCAACAATGGCATATGTAATCAGGAGCTTGATGCTATGACCATTAATCTGACACCACAGCCACAAGTTGATGCTGGACCGGATCAGATTGTGTGTGCACAGTTTTCTTTTGCGAACTTAGCTGGTTCAGTAAATGGTGTTACTACGACTGGAATATGGACCACCACAGGATCTGGAACATTTACTCCCAACAATACAGATCTCTTCGCCACTTATAATTTGAGTGCACAGGATACGCTTGACACATTTGTCTATGTAATTTTACATTCCACCAATAATGGAATTTGTGATACGGTTGTAGATAGTATGCTCATTACCGTAACGTTCCAAACTCCTACCGTAACAGCTGGCCCTGATCAAACAGTTTGCGGGAACAATGCCAACGTTGCGCTAAGCGGACTCGTCTCAAACGGTACTACGACAGGCTTGTGGACCAGCACTGGAACGGGTGTATTCTTACCCGATCCCAATTCACTTGTGGCAACCTATGTACCTAGTGATGTTGATACGGCCGTTGGTTTTGTGCAACTCACGCTAGCTGCCACAAACTCATGTCCTATAATAGATATAATTGATGTTTTCATAACGCCCGGACCGAATGTAAACGCAGGAACTGATACGGCACTTTGTATTGGAACAAATACAGTAACGGTCAATGGAAGCATCACAGGAGGCGCTTCTACCGGAGTGTGGTCCACATTAGGAAATGGAAACTTTGACAACGATACACTTCTCAATGCCACATATACGCTAGATGCCTTGGATAGCATAGCTGGTGGTGCCACACTCGTCTTAAGCTCTACTAATATCTCCGTCAACTGCTTACCTGAAACAGATACTGTTGTCATAAGTCTTACTACCCTACCTGTGCCAAATGCCGGTCCAGACGATACTGCTTGCGCCAATGCGCCTTATATACTAGGAGGCGTTGTAACAGGTGGTGCATCATCAGGAATTTGGACAACGCTAGGCACGGGTACCTTTGACTCTCTGGCTACGTCTACAACCAACTTAAACGGCACTTATTCATTCTCCACTGCTGATACCATTGTTGGAAGCGTCCAATTAGTACTCACAACAACCAATGCTTGCATTAATTTCTCTGATACCATGCGGTTATATTCCACAGAAACGCCCGTTGTTGATGCTGGATTTGATCTGATTGTATGCGCCAATAATGACACGATTCCGCTGAATGGTTCCGTAAATATTGTCACAACCACAGGAGATTGGTCCGCTCCTACGGGAGATGGACAATTCTTTCCCAATTCATCCACACTTAACGGTGTGTACGTACCTGGACCTGTTGACGCCGCTAACGGAATCGTGTATCTTGTTCTTACTTCAACGAATAATGGGAACTGCTTACCGGTAACCGATACCCTAGCCGTAACAATTTCACCAGATCCAATTGTAAATGCAGGGGGCCCGATAAACCAATGTATTTCGGATCCCAACATAACGTTAGCAGGCACGGTTACCGGAGGATCAGCCACAGGGGCGTGGACCGTACTCATCGGAAATGGAACGATACTGCCGAACAATATCTCACTCAACGCCCAGTACATACCTGATTCTACAGACCTTGCTAGTGGCTCAGTTACGTTGACGTTAGAGTCAACCAATAATGGACTCTGCTTTAAGGTATATGACACCTTACAAATCATCTGGACAGAAGACCCTATAGTTGATGCTGGGCCTGATCAAAATGCCTGCGTAGGCAGCAATGGAATTCCGTTGGCTGGGTTGGTATCAGGTGGAACGACAACCGGTATCTGGTCAACCTTAGGATCAGGGGTGTTTGATACTACAGATACGGCATTGGATGCAAACTATCTTCCTTCATTGGCTGATCAGTCGGTGGATAGCGTTCAGCTTGTCCTATCTTCTACCCTGGGTTGTAAAGTAGTGACAGACACCGTTACCGTAGGCACCAACCCTACTCCTACTGCTGCATTTGTCTTCTCGAAGAATTGCAACTCTTTGGAAGTATTATTTTTTGACTCATCATCGACAACTACTGGCAGTATTACCTCATGGAACTGGAGCTTTGGTGATACCAATACCAGTACCCTTCAGAACCCATCTAACCTCTATATAGACTCAGGTTCTTTTGTTATTCAACTGACAGTCACTACGGGGAAAGGTTGTTCGGCTACATCTTCCGATACCGTGGGCTTTGGATCGCTTAATGCCGAATTCGGAGTCGCTGGAAATTGTGTAAGAGATCCGTTTAACTTTACGGATAGTTCTTCGGCATTCTCGGATGTGATCACTTCTTGGAACTGGGATTTTGGTGATTTTTCTACCTCCACCACACAAAATCCTCAACATACCTATGCTTTGAGTGGTACTTACCAGGTTATTTTAACCATCCAAACAGCTGGGGGTTGTACCGATGCTGATACGCTCTCGTTGGTGGTTAATCCTAACCCTACTGCCAGCTTTACATTTGGCACAGCCGCGCCAACCATCCTTGAGGAAGTTCAGTTCCTAGATAATTCTTCCGGTGCTGACTCATGGGCCTGGAACTTCGGTGAAGGCACACCTGGTAGTACCCTCCAGAATCCAACACACACCTATTTGGATGTTGGATTGTTTTCAGTGACTCAATGGGCCATTAACACGGTAACCGGATGTAGAGATTCTATAACTTTTGACTATAACATTGCCAATATTTATCCGCCAGCTTTACCTCAATCCTTTTCGCCAAACGGAGATGGCCAAAATGATTTGCTCTATGTTCGAGGAGGACCTTTTAAAACACTTAACTGGAAAGTGTATAATGAGTGGGGAGAACTCATTTTTTCTGGTGATGAACCACTAGCTGCATGGGATGGGACAATAAACGGAATTGATCAGCCAATTGGCGTTTATATATACGTAGTAGCAGCGACAACATTGAACGACCTTAGCTTTGAAAGTTCAGGCGATGTATCACTGATAAGATAACAATGATTATGGGAAGAATAATGAGTAAACCAGCCTATAAAATAGCGCTATCGGCCTTATTCTTGTGGTTTTCAGTTCCATCCGTCAATTATGTATTGGGGCAAGATGCACACCTATCTCAGTTCTATTCTTCAGAACTAACGTTGAATCCTGCTCTCACTGGCCAGTTTAGCGGTGAACACAGAGGTTATCTAAATTACAGGGCTCAGTGGAGATCTCTTATCAAGAGAAATCCATTTGAAACCACTATTTTGGCTTATGATCGACCTTTAAAAAGATTTGGAGTGGGCGCTTATATAATGAATAATAGAGCAGGAAACAGTGGTATTAATTTCTTCAATTTCGTATTATCTGGATCCTATGAAGTTTCTATTGATCCACAGCGAGTGCACCATTTAACTACCGGCCTGCAACTGGGTTTGATCAATAAAAGCTATACAGAAACAACCTTCGATGCGCAATACGATACCACTTTTGGCGCTCCCTGGTTTAATGAGTCTATATCATCAGGGGAAATATTTAATCAGTTGAACTTTACGGTCCCGGAAGTTAATTTTGGAATTTTCTATTACAACGCTAAACGATACGCAACATTTAATCCTTATGGAGGCCTCAGTGCCTTTCACTTGACAAATCCAAAAGAAACCTTTTATACTACGGACAATAAATTGCCCATGCGTTTTGTAGCATATGGAGGAACCAAAATCAAAATTGATGAGATATATTCGGTTGATGCAAATCTCTTGATAATGAGACAGACCAATGCAAACGAATTTCAAATTGGGGCGATAGTCACCTATGATATTGAGGGCTCAGATTACAATTTTTTCGCAGGTCCATATTATAGAAACAAGGATGCATTCATATTTCATTTGGGCGGAACTTATAATGATTACGTTATTGGGCTTAGCTATGATTTCAATACTTCCTCTCTGAAGTCAGTTTCAAGAGGACGAGGGGGGTTTGAGCTTTCAATTACATACGTTAAGCAGAAAGCGAGATTTTTACCTAGTATTTTCTAATGATCACCAGTTTAAGATGCAAAGGCCTTTTAAATAAAATCGCCTTTCTAATCGTAGTTGTAGTAGTATCTCTCTCTTCTGTTGAAGCTTGGGCCCAGCAGGATACAACCATTCTTTCAGATTCTATTTCTGCCGACTCACTGACGAAGTCAATTATCAAAGGCTTTTTTACTGAAGACATAAGATCTAGTCTCACTGTACCTCTGGCAGCTGAACCATTCGTTCGTAAGGGAGAACGATACTTCTTACAGGGTCCGGAGAAGTATGAGAAAGCAATTGAACAGTTTGTTATGGCTCTGAATATTGCTCCCAATAGCGCCTATGTCAATTTTAAAATTGGGGAATGCTATCTTTTGGGTAACAGAGACAAGATTAAGTCCATTCCCTATTTGGAGAAGGCATTTCACCAGAATAAACGAATTGACGACCGCATTCACTTTTTACTTGGCCGGTCGCTCCATTTAAATATGGACTTGGACAAAGCAATTGAGGAGTACGAAGCTTATATATTGGCTTATAAGAAGCAGATGCGATTCACGGAAGATATGCCCCCTGATTCCATTCTCAAAGATGTTCGAAGGAAGATAGGCGAATGCATGGTGGCCATTGAATTAATCAAGAATCCCAAACGCGTTTTCGTATACAATTTGGGTGTAAATGTCAACTCTGCCTTTCCTGATTACGATCCCTTTTTAACTTCAAATGATACGGTCTTGATTTTCACCTCGAGAAGAGAAAATACCAAAGGTGGAGGAAGGGCGGATCTTGACGCGGAGTTTTATGAAGATGTGTATTCTTCAGCCAAATTCGCTGAGGGCTGGAGGCCCGCTAAGAGTATGTCTCGAAAATTCAATAAACGCACCAACAATGCCATTGTTGGGATATCTGGTGATGGACAAAAAATATTCATGTACAGAGATGTTGAAGGTGGAAATATTTATTTGACAAAGTTTATCGAAGGAAAATGGTCCAGGCCAAAAAGTATTAAGGCAGTCAATACGGAGTATCACGAAACTTCAGCCTGCTTTTCAAATGATGAAAAAACCTTGTATTTCGTTTCCAATAAAGAAGGRGGTATAGGGGGCCATGACATATACAAAACCACCYTGGATGCRGAAGGWGAATGGGGAGAACCGGAGAATCTAGGGCCCATAGTCAACTCAGAATATGATGAAGGMCGGGTATTTATGCATCRAGACGGAAAGTCCCTCTACTTCAGCTCCAAGGGACATAAAAACATGGGGGGATATGATATTTTCTTGACTGAATTGAATAGCAACGGAGTTTGGTCAAAACCTGAAAATATTGGATATCCAATCAACACTGTTGATGATGATATTTCCTTTTCTTTAACGCCGAATAAAGCCCGAGGATATTACTCGTCCATTAAGCCAGGCGGCATCGGCTCCAAGGACATCTACATGGTGGTTTTTCTAGATTTCCTTAAACCAGAACCCATGGAAGATCAGGAGTTAAGAATAACTATTGACAGCATCGCAATGACAATATTGGAACCCAGGGAATTGATAGCAGCGCCTCTGGATGCTGTTACACTGGTTGACTCTATTATAGCTCAAAAAACACAAACGCTGGAAAACCTCGATTTCCTCAAGGAAGAGCTGGTAGCCTTCAATCCTGATTCGGCTAGTATTGAAGAGAAAATCAACAACTTAGACATACAAGCTACTGTTGCAGATGTTGAACTGAATCTATTGAAAGAGCAGCTCGAAGAAACAACGGACTCTCTCGAAATGGCAGTTCTAATGAGTCAAATTAACCTAAAAGAGGAAGAGCGCATCAGCATCAGGGAACAAGTTTCTGACATCCAACATGCGGAAGACTCTGCCCTCGCAGCCATTTCTTCCGATCCGGAAACAATGCTTCTGAACCTGAATGCGTCTGTAGCTGAACAGAATCTGGAGGTTGCAAATCTCAATACCCTCCTGACGGGCACTACTGATTCAAGTGCCAGAGATAGCATTAATGATCTCATTGCTCAAAAGCAAACCAACGTACTCGCTTTGAATGACGAAATTGCCCTTATCTCTGCTTCCATTCCAACTGAGACTGGAGTCTCAGCTCTTACTGGGGAGAAGGTTGTTGAAAGTGGTAAAATTTATGAATTAAGCTTAAAGGCAACGGCCAAAGCTGATGAAATTCAGGCTCTGAACAATGTATTAAAGTTTAACCGGGACTCCGTTGAAGTTGACAGTATTACCCAGGAAATAGCGGTGCAGCAGCAAGCCCTCGAAGCGCTAAATATTGCCATTGAAGATGAAAAGAAGTTGGTAATAGCTGAAGCAATGGCTTTGGAGATTGAAGATAGAGATAATAAAATCACCGAACTCGAGGCCAGCACCAATGCGAATGAAGCTCAGCTAAGTGCATTGGAAAACAAAATTGCAGAATCTTCTGATCCTGCTGAAACCAAACGCCTAACCGATCAAGTTTCGGCAATCAAAGCGGAGCAGGCAAGTATCAAGGAGCAGGTCGCGGCACTTGAGTTGGCGCAAACTTTATCAGGGGAAAAGAAAGCTGAACTGGCCAGGGTTGAAGAAGAAAAGCAGCAAACAGTTACTGAACAGATTGCACTGAAGGACAAGGAAAGAGCGGTCAAAATTACTGAACTCAAGGACAAGGGGAATGTCAAAGACGCTCAGCTCAGTGCATTGGAAAACAAAATTGCAGAAACTACCGATCCTGCTGAAACCAAACGCCTAACCGATCAAGTTCAAGGAATCAAAGCGGAGCAGGCAAGTATCAAGGAGCAAGTCGCGGCACTAGAGTTAGCGCAAGCTTTATCAGCGGAAAAGAAAACTGAAGTGGCCAGGGTTGAAGAAGAAAAGCAGCAAACAGTTACTGAACAGATTGCTTTAGAGGACAAGGAAAGAGCGGTCAATATTACTGAACTCAAGGACAAGGGGAATGTCAAATACGCTCAGCTCAGTGCATTGGAAAACAAAATTTCAGAAACTACTGATCCTGCTGAAACCAAACGTTTAACTGATCAAGTTACAGCAATCAAAGCGGAGCAGGCAAGTATCAAGGAGCAAGTCGCGGCACTAGAGTTAGCGCAAGCTTTATCAGCGGAAAAGAAAGCTGAAGTGGCCAGGGTTGAAGAAGAAAAGCAGCAAACAGTTGCTGAACAGATTGCACTGGAGGACAAGGAAAGAGCGGTCAATATTACTGAACTCAAGGCCGAAGGGAATGTCAAAGACGCTCAACTAAGTGCATTGGAAAACAAAATTGCAGAAACTTCTGATCCTGCTGAAACCAAACGCCTAACCGATCAAGTTCAAGGAATCAAAGCGGAGCAGGCAAGTATCAAGGAGCAAGTCGCGGCACTAGAGTTAGCGCAA
>JAESRW010000061.1 GCA_016764395.1 Flavobacteriales bacterium | reverse complement strand
GGACATAACCTTGTGGCCGATATATATTGGAACAGAGACGGCAACACCGTATACCTTTAGTTCCAGTAATACATCCGTAGCATCAGTAACTTCTTCCGGAGTCGTCTCTTTCAATGGAAGCGGAAGCTGTGATATCACAGTGGTAGCATCGGGGCTGGATGGCAGCCCGGCAGTAGTCGTTCCAGTGATGGTTCTAGGCGCTCCCCCAATAACGCCACCCATTACCAAGGTCGTTGTATCTCCAGACATTTCGGATATTTTTAAAGGTGAAACCGTTACCTATACCGCCAAAGCATATAATTCCAGTGGCACTGAAATGACCGGTGCGGCCTTTACTTGGACCACTGAAGATGCTACCATTGCCACCATCAGCGCTTCTGGGGTTGTAACAGCTACGGGAATTGGATCTGCAAAAGTTTATGCTACCACGCAAGGGATTGTTGGGCAAGGAGAAGTGGTCGTTAACCCGTCTACTTTCATTCAGTTAGCCCCAATGCTGGCCAATATTCCAGCTTCTGGTACAAAACAATTTACAGCAACTACTTATGATGTAACAAAGGATGGCAATGATAATTTCGTGCTTACCCCTATTGCAAATCCATCTGATTTAACTTGGGAAGTACCAGCCTATGGTATACCAGCATTTGATATAGCTACGGTGAACACGACTGGTTTAGTTACTGTTAAATCCAGTGCAATAGTTGGTTCATCGGGATTCGTAATTGCATATTCTCCTAGTGATCTCGATATTTCTCCCGGAGTGGGGACAATTATGGTTTCATTATGTGACTGTGGAGTTGGAACAGGAGTTACCTCCATTACCACGGATCAGTCAGTATACAATCTCTCGATGTTTAGTGGTGGGATAGGGCAAATAAATACCACCACAATTCCTTCAGGCCAGGTTGTTTCTTACTGTTCAGATGATGATATGGTTGTAAATGTTGACGATTTCGGAGAGCTTGTAGGAATAGCACCTGGAACTGCAACAGTCACCGTTTGTAACGGTACAGTTGAAACGAGTGTAACCGTGAATGTTACTTTTTAATATTGGATCAATATCCAGCCTGGGCTATTAGCAACAACCGTTCTTAATACCCAATACCCGCTGACTTAATCGCCATACTCTTTGCCTAAATTAGGGAAAGASTATGGCGATTTTTAATTCCGTRAATTATTAATTTGGAGAATTGCAAAAACTATAGGTTGAAATTTTACCAKTGGATAAWMGATASDAHYMCATGYAWRYAYCTATASTMCAGGTRTTTATRNATRADRYAACCCYSGRYAACCKGAAGCTCGTTTGGWGCATTTCCTTTAACCKCTAAGAATTGGYATCTCYATGGKGGTATTRGAAAAGAATCCTATKACTACTTTTGTRCGCYYGTAGACMAATACKMGCMCATKAAATGAGGTTGCAATACTATAGTGAAGAAGTGAAAGCACAGGTTTATCTCTGTCTCGCCAATTTATGGGGGGCCACTTCAAAARCCAAACAYCTCGGGCATCAAATACTGCTTGCGCTGTTCTTCAARAGGAACTTCATATCGCTRTTCATATTACTCCTGACTTTGGYCGGTAATGCAAAAGAACAACGCCAAATTGATGGTAAGCGTACCMGWACCATTGACGTGTCCACCGAAGCACAAGCGAAGGTGGATTCCTTAAATAGGCTAATTGCAACTTCTAAACATGATACCACAGTGTGCAGCGCCTATTTAGCATGGGGCGACGAAATTCACCGAAGCTCTCCTGATACTGCTTTAATTCTGTATCAAATAGTTCGTAGAACAGCGGAAGAGCATATAAATAATGGCCCATCTAACACGCTTAGGCAACGGTACTTATTTTATCTATCTAAAGCATTGAACAATATTGGGACTGTTTATAAAATTCAAGGCGATATTGAACGCGCCCTAGTCAACTTCAACAAGAGTTTAAAAATAAGAGAAAATATAGGTGACAAAAAAGGTGTAGCTACCTGTTTGAGCAATATTGGGTTTATCTTTAATCAAAAAGGGGATATTCAAAGCGCTTTAGATTTTTTCCAAAGGAGTTTAAAGATAAGAGAAGAAATACGCGATAAAAAAGGAGTGGCTAATTCCTTGAACAATATTGGGTATCTCTTTAATCATCAAGGGGACATTAAAAGAGCTTTGGAGCACTATCGCAGGAGCTTAGAGATCAGAGAGGAGCTAGCCGATAAAAAAGGGGTGGCTACCTCCTTAAGCAATATTGGGTATATCTATAATCATCAGGGGGATATTCAAAACGCTTTAGACTACTTCCAAAAGAGTTTAAAAATTAGAGAGGAGATAGGCGATAAAAACAGGATAGCCAATTCCTTGAATAACATTGGGGCCATCTATGATAACCAAGGCGATTTTAAAAAAGCTTTAGACTACTATCATAAGAGCTTAGCACTCAAGGAAGAGACAGGGGATAAACAAGGAGAGGCTAATTCATTGAACAATATTGGGGCTTTGTATGATAATCAAGGGGATATTCAAATGGCTTTAGACTACCACCAAAAGAGTTTAACGATTAGAGAGGAGATAGATGACCAAAAAGGGGTGGCCAATTCTTTGAACAATATTGGGTATATCTATGATAATCAAAGGGATTTTCACAGAGCTTTAGACTATTACCACAAAAGTTTAAAGATAAAAGAAGAAATCGGCTATCAACAAGGCGTGGCAACCGCTCTGAACAATATTGCAGGCGTTGAGTTCGATTTGGGCCGCATTGGGGCTGCCAGCCGTCATGCCAAGCGAAGTCTAGCTATAGCCCGTGAAATTGGCTCACCCAGCCATATTACGGTCGCTGCACGTACATTAAAAAACATAGCAAAAAAAGAGGGAAACTACAAAGAAGCGCTGAAGATGCATGAACTCCATATCCAAATGCGGGACAGCATAAAGAATGAGGAAACCCAAAGAGCTATTATCCGACAGGAAACCAAATATGAGTTTGAAAAACAGATGCTTGTTATCGAAATGGAGAAGGAGCAGCAAACCCAAGAAATTGAATTACTGGAACGGGATAAGAGAACAGGCGCGCTCAAACGCAATTTCTTAATAGGGGCATTGATTCTCTTGCTTATAATAGGCCTATTGGTTTACCGCCAACAGCGAATGAGAATAAAACAAAATAAACTGCTCCACAAATCAAAACAAACGCTGATGAAGGTGCAAGTGGAGTACCTAGAGATTGAAAGAAAACAACTAGCGGAACAATTGAATTTCAAACGACAAGAACTGATCTCATTTGCCTTGAATCTTAGTGAACGTGATAAATATCTGGATGCTATTAAATCAACATTTTCGCAGATTAAAGCGGGAGAATTTCCTCCTACAGAAGTCCTCAAAGAGTTGAAACGCCTCTTTTACGGGGTCAATGATAATGGTGTGGACAAGGTTTATGATAGAATAGAACAACTGAATAGCTCTTTTCATTTCAAATTAAAAACAAAGTATCCAAACCTAAATGAAAATGAAATAAGACTGGCATCCCTATTATTACTGGGTCTTAGTTCCAAAGAGATATCAAACATGCTAAATATTGAACCCAAAAGTGTGGATATAAAGCGTTATCGACTCAAGAAAAAGCTCAATCTCGGCTCTGAAACCGACCTAAGAGCAGTTCTGCTCAACCTCTAAGTACCTATATGGCTGCATAGAACAAGCCGTGTAGTGAATATGTAGAGATTTACTTTTTTGTATTTCAAGATGTTGGCTCTAATTTGTCAACTTAAACCCAAATCTTGACACCTTCTGAATGGGAGTGCAACCCGCTATAGTATTAGCGGATACTCCTGGGACTCTTATGAGCTGTCAATTGAAGGTTTTAGCAATAGTGTTTTGAAACGAGCATAATCATAGTAAATCGCAATCAGATGAAAAGGACGGTAATAATTGCAATTGTAATATCAATTTTTGGCGGGGCTGCTCGAGCACAGGTTGGTATCGGTACCACCACACCCGATGCTTCAGCCATCTTAGACCTCACCAGTACCACCAAAGGAATGTTGATATCCCGAGTGACCATGGTGCAACGCAATGCAATTGTCTCACCGGCTGCTGGCTTAATGATCTACCAAATTGATAATACGCCTGGCTATTATTACAATTCGGGTACACCTGGCGCGCCGACCTGGTTGCGGTTAATTAATAATGCTACTACCGACAATGATTGGACCCTGGATGGTGATACATTATACAGCGCACCTGATAGCGCTGTGGTGATCAGAGATAAAAAGGTTGGCATTGGCACCACGAGTCCCGGAACTGCCTTGGAAGTGTTCTCTACTGCTGAAGGAATTATCAGAACACAACCTTCAACTGGGGCAAATGATAATGCGATCGTCTTTGGCGCCGCTTCTTCCACGGTAAACCGAGCGGCTATCGTGTCAACAGGGAATGGAGTAGACGGTGATGATGATGGCGATTTAAGGTTTTTTACCAATCAATCTTTGGGTGATACGTACCAGGGTAGAACAGGTGCTCAGATGGTCATTAGATCAAGCGGCAACGTAGGTATCGGGACGATAACCCCTAATGGCAGATTCAATGTAAGTGCGGGAGGGAATGCCGCTGCATTGGTCGTAAATGCAACTACCGGCAGGGTCGGCGTTGGGCTCACCGCTCCGGGGGCTGCGTTGGAGGTGTTCTCTACTGCTGAAGGAATTATCAGAACACAACCCTCAGCTGGGGCAAATGACAATGCGATTGTCTTTGGCGCCGCTTCCTCCACTTTAAACAGGGCTGCTATCGTGACAACAGGTGGTGGAGCAAACGGTGATCTCAATGGCGATTTAAGGTTTTTCACCAATCAAGCTTTGGGTGACACGTATGAGGGTAGAACGGGTGCTCAGATGGTGATTAGATCAAGTGGCAACGTCGGTATCGGAACTACGACGCCAAATGACAAGCTACAGATTGGCGACGCGTTCTCGTTGCATGATGGAGGTCATGAGGTGCTGGGAATTGGCTATGCTCCGGGTCCAGATCTCGACCTGAATAGCGCCGGATATGCTAGCGAAATACGGCTCGACCCGACCAACGGGATACTCCAGTTCAGAATGTCGAGTTCACTAACTAACTCACCTATTGTACAAACCTTGGCCCTCACGAAAGATGGTGACGTCGGCATTGGCACCGGTACACCTTCGGCGAAATTGGAAGTATCGAGCACCACCTCAGGAGTGCTCATTCCACGGGTTACGCTAGTGCAGCGCAATGCCATTGTAACACCGGTAACCAGTGAACTGGTTTATCAAACTGATAATACGCCCGGTTACTACTACTGGGATGGTACGGCATGGGTGCAAATGCTCATCAGCAGCGGATCAGGTAGTGGCTGGGCCACTACAGGAAATGCAGGATTAAGCGCTGCTACCAATTTTGTAGGAACCACTGATAAAGTACCCCTGGTGTTCCGTACTGATAATACCGAAAGAATGCGGGTGGATACCACCACGGGCAACGTTGGCATCGGCACGACAAGCCCAACGGCGAAACTGCAAATCAAAGGTGACGCAAACTACAATCTAGAGGACGCTCCCCTTAATATACAGAACAGTACGAATTCAGCGAAGTCGGTGGATATTGGCTATGACAATACCATCGACGCTGGGTTTATTCAAGCCGTACATTCTGGAACAGCCTGGAAAAACCTTGTCCTCAATGCTGCAGGTGGTAACAGTGGCAACGTCGGCATCGGTACGACGACACCAGCTGCCAAGCTGGAGGTACTCAGCCCCGCTCTTGGTACACTCGCAGGCAACACAACAGAAATTACGCGTGAAAGAGCCTCCTCTGGGAATAATAATAAGCTGAGAACAATTTTACGTCGACATACAGCAGGGGCTGATTGGAATGGTACGAACATGCGTATTCAAAAAACCGTTGACGCCTCAAACCACGGGTTTATTGACTTTGGTATTGATAGTCTTGCTACCAATAGAGGTCTAGGATTTGGTACAGATGATACAACGCATATGGTGATAGAACCCGAAGGCGACGTAGGCATCGGCACGACCGGACCGAGTAGTAGACTACATGTCGTAGGCCCTACGGGAGGTATAAATGGAAGCATAATCAGTGAGAATTCCGGCGGTAAGTTTATCGAGATGGGATCTGGTACAGCTGGGTCTGTCATCGATTTCGATAATGCTGGCTATCTAAGCATCCGAGGTAAAGCCAATGCATCTAAAGGAGCTGATACAGGGTCCGAATTCGTCAGGATAACAAACACCGGCAACGTCGGCATCGGAACGACGACGCCCGCCGCGTTGCTCCATTCATATAAAGCTACAGGTCTCAACGATATCAGAGTGGAAAGTGGTGACGATGACGCGCAGTTTCGAATGATTTCTGGTGCTGCTGTAAATGCTAATTGGAATGTAGGGACAGGTTCAACTTCCACAGGTAGCCTCGATGACTTTTACATCCACAAGCAGTCAGGAACAATTGGAGTAAAGCTCACAATAAAGGACAACGGCAACATCGGTATCGGGACGACAAGCCCAAGCGACAAACTCCATGTGGATGGCCGTATCCTCTCCCAAAGCACGGTAGTTGGAAATAACGGGATAGCGTTTCAAGAAGCCGCCGGTAACCGATTTTGGGTGTCTGCAACCGATGCGAGTACCGTTAAGTTTTCAACTGGGGCAACTCCCGGAGCATCCACAGATAATTTATTGGTGGTCAAAATCGGTGGCGGCGCAGGCGTTGGCATAGGTACCGGGACACCTTCAGCGGCATTGGATGTGTCCAGCACCACCTCAGGAATACTCATCCCACGGGTTACCCAAGTGCAACGGAATGCTATTGTAGCACCAGTAACCAGTGAACTGGTATTTCAAACGGACAATACCCCCGCCTATTACTACTGGGATGGCGCGGTATGGGTACAAATGCTCACAGTTAGTGGCCCCGGTAGCGGCTGGGCCACCACAGGGAATGCGGGCACCAACTGGAATACCAATTTCCTGGGCACCACGGATAATATTTCCCTGAGATTCAGAACCAACAATACCGAAAAAATGATCATTGATTCAGTGGGCAACGTCGGCATTGGTACGGAGGATCCAGTTACGGAGCTTCATATAAAAGGGGACATTCGGTTGAATTCGGAAAACGTCAACAAATTCGCCGAGTTACGCCACAGCTCGCCCAGCGGTTCTATCCTTATGATAGAGACCGGTAATAATGGGCAGCTATCAAGTATAGAAATCGATTCCGAAGACCATATAACATTTGACGTTTTGAATGCAGAACGTATGAGAATTGATAAAACTGGCAACGTCGGTATCGGGACGGCGAGCCCTGGAGCAAAGCTACATCTATCCGGCAATGGCTATAGCGCGACAGACACCCTATTCTTGATACAAAACGATAAGAACAGCACGCCAGACAGTGTATTGATGATGACCAAAGGGGGCAATGTCGGTATCGGAACGACCAACCCCTTGGCGAAGTTACACATCACAGGTGGCACTGACGTTACTCTTGCTGGAGGTGGCAATATAGTTTCGGGCACAACTACATCAACAAATATTGCGATTGATGATAACGAAATCATGGCTCGAAACAATGGATTAATAGCCCCACTCTTTTTAAATGTTGATGGTGGGGATGTCACAATCCACAATATAGCTGGTGGCATATCCGTGTTCAAGGAAGGTGGAAACGTCGGCATCGGCACGGCTACACCAACAGGCCTATTACATATAAACCATGGTGCAGATATACCGTCATTGATCTTGGACAATGGAACAAAAGATCTTGCGATTCCTGATGGTCAGCAGATGCAGTTTGGTCATTGGGATGGAGTGAGTGCGTACACGGAACGAATGATTATTACTGCGGCTGGCAACGTGGGCATTGGAACGCCGACACCCGGTGCAAAATTAACCGTACAGGGTAATACTAGAACTTACCAAGATGGAAATTTTGCCGTTGTAGAAGCGAGGACCTCTTCAGATGGTGCACACTCCCCCCATTTTATAACCAGGAGAAGTCGGGGAACATTGGCAGCACCAACGTATGTGCTGTCGGGCGAAACAATAGGTGTACTGGACTTTAGAAACCATACGAATTCATTTGGGTCGAGGCTGATAGCTACAGCTACCGAGAATCATAGCGCTGTTGCTGCAGGTGCAGATTTAACATTTTCTACGATACCGAATGGATCAAATAGTTCATTTGCAAGAATAAAAATAACCCACGATGGCAATGTCGGTATCGGGACTACGAATCCTTTCACAAGACTGGATGTGCATTCGGCCGGTGTCGCTGCGGGCGAGACAGCGATGAAACTCGAAAACCCCTCTACAGCTGCTTTTGCCTCGACTCAAATCGACATCAATGTCGGAGCCGCCACCCGGGCCCAGATCATCGCCCAAAGGGACAATCTCGGCTCGGGAGGATACTTTATCCTGAATACGGCTGACGGGGCTGGAGTCCAGCAGGAACGGATGCGCATTAACGAAGTCGGCAACGTCGGTATCGGTACTACAACTCCAGGGGCGAAGCTGGAAGTTGCAGGGCAAATAAAGATCACAGGGGGTACTCCAGCTGCAGGTGAGGTCTTGACCTCAGATGGTGCGGGTCTTGCCACCTGGGAACCGGCTGCTGGTGGATCTGGTGGCGGCTGGACCGACGACGGAACCGTGGTTAGACTGACCACAAGTACTGACAATGTCGGCATCGGTACGACGACTCCCAGTTCTCCCCTCCATGTATTTAATACCGCGGCTGCTAATGCAGCGGGACAAACACAGGTGCGGTTAACAGGCGTTATGGATGCGGGGACTGTTGGAAGCGGGCCCCAGATTTTGTTCACAGAAAATACGACTGGAAATCCGGCAGCCAGCATTAGAGGATACACTTTCGGTGCGTCAGCCACGGGCTTGGCTTTCGCCACAGGGTGGAATGCCTTGGCTGATAGGATGGTCATTGATAATACCGGCAATGTCGGCATCGGTACTACAACTCCAGGAGCCAAGCTGGAAGTTGCCGGGCAAATAAAGATCACAGGGGGTACCCCAGGTGCAAGTAAAGTCTTGACTTCAGATGCCGCAGGATTAGCCACCTGGCAAACGCCATCTGGTGGAGGTGGTGACTTCAGCAATGGAGGTGAAGTTGGAATAGCAGATCGAACATTGGGAAATACTGATAATTTTGATTTGGGATTCTTAACAAACAATATTAATCGCCTTCATATTCAAAATGATGGCAACGTCGGCATCGGTACGACGACTCCCAGCTCTCCCCTGCATGTATTTAATACCGCTGCTGCTAATGTAGCGGGACAAACACAGGTGCGGTTAACAGGAGTTATGGCATCTGCGACTGTTGGAAGCGGGCCCCAGATTTTGTTCACAGAAAATACGACCGGAAATCCGGCAGCCAGCATCAGGGGATACACTTTCGGTGCGTCAGCCACGGGCTTGGCTTTCGCCACAGGGTGGAATGCTTTGGCTGATAGGATGGTCATTGATAATACTGGCAATGTCGGCATCGGTACGACAACTCCAGGAGCCAAGCTGGAAGTTGCCGGGCAAATAAAGATCACAGGGGGTACCCCAGCAGCAGGTGAGGTATTGACCTCAGATGGTACGGGTCTTGCCACCTGGGAACCGGCTGCTGGTGGATCTGGTGGCGGCTGGACCGACGACGGAACCGTGGTTAGACTGACGACAAACACGGACAACGTCGGCATCGGCACCACAGGGCCCCTGGAAATGTTGCACCTGGACAACCCTACATCCACTTTGCCTTCTAATCTCTCCCTGGGGAATAATTTTCAGACATTGGCCAATACCTTAAATAACGGATTGATGGTGTACTCAGATAATGGAACGATTCGATATGGGCTAAAGCTTCAATATACGGGAACAGCATTTGGCACCATGATGTTTGGCCCAAATCAGGCCGGTCGTTTTTTAAGTTTTGGAAAAGTCGGGGTCGCGTATGAAGATGATGACATGACGGAGTATATGCGGATTGATCTGGATAACGGAAACGTCGGCATCGGGACGGCTACACCTGCAGAGAAACTGCATATTTCTGGCGGTCAGGTTAAAATAGACGGGGGAAATGAATTGCAGTTGGAGAATAGTGGAGCTACTAACGCTGTCTACCTCTGGAATGACGGTGGTGCAACTGATGACAAACTCGCTTTAGGACGTGCTGTTGGAGTTGCTGACATGGTTATAGATAACATTGGTAGCGTTGGCATCGGGACTGCGACGCCAGTTGCCAAGCTTGAGGTATCCGGAGCAACTGTAGGCACACTTTTGGGAAATGAAATAGAAATTGCTCGTTTAAGAGCAGCATCAGGAAACAACAATCAACTCAGAACCATTTTACGCCGGCATACCGGAGGGGGTGATTGGACGGGTACTGACATCCGTCTCCAAAAAACCGTTGACGCCACGGATCATGGGTTTATTGACTTTGGTATTGATGGCCTTGCGTCAAATACAGGTCTTGGCTTTGGCTCTGGTGCTACGACAAGCATGGTGGTAAGATCAAGCGGCAACGTCGGCATCGGGACAACCGGACCTCTGGAGATGCTGCACCTGGATAACCCAACAGCAACATTGCCGTCCAATCTCTCATTAGGGAATAATTCTCAGACCCTGGCCAATACGTTAAATAATGGATTGAATTTGTTCTCTGATAATGGAACGGTTCGATATGGGCTAAAGCTACAATATACGGGAACCGAATTTGGCACTATGATGTTTGGACCGAATCAGGCCGATCGTTTTTTGAGTTTTGGAAAAGTCGGAGCTTTCTATGAAGATGATAATATGACTGAGTATATGCGGATTGATCTGGATAATGGAAACGTCGGCATCGGGACGCCTACACCCGCAGTGAAATTGCATGTTTCCGGGGGCAAAGTTAAAATAGACGGAGGTAATGAATTGCAGTTGGAGAATAGCGGTGCTACCAATTCAGTGTACGTCTGGAATGGCGGAGGTGCTACGGATGATCAACTCGCGTTAGGTCGCTCCGTTGGAGTTGCTGACATGGTTATAAATAACATTGGTTTCGTCGGTATTGGCACCACGAGCCCAACACATAAGTTAGAAGTAAGTGACATTGTAGCCATCACCGGATCGGGTGGTAATATTGGCTACCGCATGGCTAGTGCGGGAGCAGGACATCGTCAATGGATTGCGGGTGCCTGTGGTACTGGAGGGGTGTTTGGAACTGGTAATTTTGGAATCCGCGATGAGACTTCTGCTCTTACCAGGTTAGTCATCAACTCAAGTGGCAACGTCGGCATCGGCACAACGAGTCCTCTGGAGATGTTACACTTGGACAACCCAACATCCACGTTGCCCTCTAATCTCTCGTTGGGGAATAATTTTCAGACCCTTGCCAATACGTTAAATAACGGATTGATGGTATACTCAGATAATGGAACGGCTCGATATGGACTAAAACTACAATATACGGGAACCGAATTTGGCACCATGATGTTTGGGCCAAATCAGGCCAGTCGTTTTTTGAGTTTCGGAAAAGTGGGGGCCGCCTATGAAGATGATAATATGATCGAATATATGCGGATTGATCTGGATAACGGGAACGTCGGCATCGGTACGGCAACACCGGGAGGACAATTTGAACTCTCATTGGACCAAGGCCGCAAGCCGGCGACTAACACATGGACCATTGTTTCTGATGAACGGCTGAAAAATATAGAAGGACCTTATACTAAAGGATTGAGTGAAATACTTGAATTGCAACCTATCACCTATCAATATAAGAACCATGAGCTGAGCGAAGCCGAAGGGTTGGGTGAAAGAAAATTTACTCAAGAGGTACTCAACACCCAAAATGTTGGATTCAGCGCCCAAGAGATACAAAAAATATTTCCTGAAGCGGTTGGAACAGATGCCGATGGATACCTAAATTTCAATATGCATGCAGTTTTAGTAGCTTACGTAAATGCTATTCAAGAACTTGCCGACCAAAACACTTCTCTAGAAAAAAGCGTAGACACACTTAAAGCAGAGAACAATGCACTCAAAGAAGAAGTCGTCGAGATTAAGTCCATTCTCGGG
>JAESRW010000232.1 GCA_016764395.1 Flavobacteriales bacterium | reverse complement strand
TAAAGAAAATAATAGAACTAGATTCCTCAAATGTACTGGCATTATACAATCTTGGTTATTTGTACGCAAAAAGGAAACAATATACAATGAGTGAGGAATACTTACTAAAGTGTGTTGAGTTTGACAGCAGTTTTCATCGGGCCTACTACAACCTAGGATATATTTACTTTCAAAGGAACGAAGCAAAGCGTGCTATAAAATATTTCAGTGAGGCGATAAGAGTTAAACCAGACTTCTCAGAGGCTTATTACAATAGGGCCAAGGCATATAAATCAGTTGGTGATGAGAAAATGCATAAAATGGATATGAAGAAATACAAAAAGTTACCTAAACCCAACAAAAATAAACTGCATTAAAACGCAGTATATTCAAAACGTTAGCAAAAACCTGCCGGGTTGACTGAGAAAAATAAATCACATCTGCTGATCGTTGACTATACAAACGAACAATTTTTATCCGATTTCGCATCATTCAGAAAACATCGACAATGAAGACTGCTGACGTAGATACAAGCTTAATTAATGGCTACCTTGGACTCCTAAAGAATCTCAGCCCTAAGAATAAGCTCGACCTCATCGAGAAACTGAGTAAATCTCTAAAGTTGGATCTTCGTAGAAGCAAAAAGTCCCTGAGACGGGCATTTGGTGCTTTTGAATCAGATAGGACAGCAGATCAGCTCATCAAGGAAATTAGAGAGAGCAGGACTTTTACCAGACAAATTGAGAAACTTTGAAGAAGTGGACTTGCAACAAAAAACTGGACGGTAGGTTAAGAGTTATGCTGCTGACAACTCTGATCATCCCCATGAACTACTGACTTACAACATCCTAAAGGTAGATCAAGAATTGGGTGGCTTAAGTGAAGAAAAGCCGGCTACTTCAAGCTGTCTGCATTAATCCCTTGACACAACACTAGGCCTGTGACGCCGGACCCCGCATGGAAGATTCCGTCAAACGAATTTCTGTTCGTCTGTTTTTCTTTCTGCCTTGTGGATTGTCCGATCCGTCGGGATGGACATTGGCAGCAATAGGACGGGATTCCCCATAGCCGTTGATAATTAAACGGGTCACTGAAATGCCCTTTGACTTGAGATAGAGGGCAACGACATTGGCTCTTTTCAGGGTAGGTGTTTCGTAGCAGAGAGTGCCACCCATTTCGGAGTAAACCGTGCCACTGATTTCGGAGCAAACCATGCATTTTTAATTTTCTGATTCGACTCTTCAAGGTTTAAGGATTTATTGGAAAGAGGCACAGATCTCAGGTATATTCAGTCTTTGCCTGGGCATAGTAGTGGTAAAACCGCCTTGATATATACTCATATTGCTGTAAATCAATACCGGAACATCGTAAATCCATTGATTTTCGTAGTTTAGAGGATGTGGACATAACTGGGATTGACGTATCTAAGTAACTAAACTCCTTCGTTCATAATACCAAAATCAATGATTATTATCAGGTAACAAATGAATCGAAGTTTTTATATCTATACCTTAACCTTCACTTTAGCCTTCAACTTCGCTTTTTTACAATCCGGTTTGGCACAAGTACTTGGTGCAGGTCAAGTGTATTCATTATTTGTTTGTGAGAATGATTCTTTAATGGCATGTGGCCGGAATGCACATGGTCAATTGGGAGATGGAACTACATTTGAGAGGCATACGCCTGTTAATATTTTAAGCATYGGAGAAGTAAYRGCRGYAGCAGCKGGTTCARSACACACACTTRTTCTRAAAAAAGATAGCACRGTAAGGGCATGCGGGKCTAACKGGTCAGGWCAATTRGGCAATGGCACTRSAAATTCAARTGCAAATCCAAATTTTRCWCAGGTAGTTGGGTTATATGATATTAAAWCAATTKATGGSGGTKTARRTCATAGCATTGCKCTCAGGAAAGATGGTACCGTTTGGGCWTGGGGGKWAAATGGAWRCGGTAATCTTGGTGATGGCACCACCACTRATAGGAATAYACCGGYACAAGTTTCYGGGATWAACAATATAATTGCKATTRCAACGGAACAAKGGGGKCATCATAATCTAGCGCTMAAAAATGACTTGACYGTATGGKCATGGGGATTTAACAATYATGGGCAACTMGGTGATGGTASTARCACTAATAAATTAACTCCAATACAAGTTTCYGGTCTAAATGATGTGGTGGCAATCGCTTGCGGYAATCTACAYAGTTTTGCATTGARAAACGATGGTACAGTTTGGACATGGGGGTTTAATGGTAAYGGTSAATTGGGAGATGGAACKGATACCWCAAGAYTKACACCTGTTCAGGTTGTGGGTCTTTCTAATATAGTTGCAATAGCAGGCGGTGGACTCCATTCTCTTGCATTAAATAATGATGGAACAGTATGGGCTTGGGGTTACRATGCTTTTGGCCAATTGGGTAACGGCACAACTAATTCTAATCCAAACCCTGTACCCACGCAGGTTACTGGGCTGAACAACGTCTTAGAAATTGAAGCTGGGGAGCTTCATAGCCTCGCTTTAAGAAATGATGGATCCGTATGGGCTTGGGGGTACAATGCATACGGTAATCTTGGTGATGGGACAACCGTTGAAAAAAACGTCCCTACCCAAACTATAAATCTCTGCTACGTCACCGCTTCTTGTGTGGATACGCCTGCTGTTATCGGCCCTGACACCATCTGCAGAGGCAACACGGCAACTATTACTGCCATAGGAGGCACAAACTATCTATGGAGCACTGGAGATACATCTAAATTCATAACTGTTAGCCCGTTGAACGATAGCACTTATTCTGTAATTGTATCAAATCCTTGCGATACGGATACGCTATCTTTTTTTGTCAAGGTATTACAATTCTTTAGGTCAGATACAGTGTCCATTTGCAGCAATGACTCCATCTTTTTGGAAGGTGCATGGCGGAATACGCCCGGTACCTATTATGATACGCTTGGTTCTGTGTTCGGGTGCGACAGCATAATTGTCACGTCATTAATGGTCCATCCGGCGCCAATTGTCAATCTGGGAAACGATACTTTAATATGCAATACCGATTCAGTAGTGCTCAATGCGGCTAATCCCAGTGCTACGTACTTGTGGAGTGACAGCAGCACCTCTCCAACCCTTACGTTGTATTATGGTAATGCCAGCGGTACGAAAATCGTAGATGTAATAGTAACTGACTCCAACAGCTGTTCTGTAACAGACGAAATTAAGTTTATGGTAGTCGACGGATGCTTAAACCCAGACAGCAATGGTTTGTTAATTGATACCGTTACATGGAGTGGTGGCTGGTGCAGCATATGTGGTGGCTTAACGGGAAACTATGCATGTAACCCCCCATTTTCGGGAAGTCAAAACTGGAACAATGGAGAAAGATCATTTGTTGACAAGGTGCCAGCTGGCAACAAAGTTATTCGTGTAACAGTTAATATCTTTTGGATGGGTTCGGTTGGTACATCATCTCTGACAGTTAGCTTAAATGAAACAATCATTGGCACAACGCCCTATAGCAATACTCTGGCTTGCGGTGGATGCAACGTAAATACGTTGTCATTTTCTCCTGTAGATTCTTGCTCGTATGAGTTTGTCCCATACAATTATGGAGCTACAAACATCTTGTCTTTGGATATGAATGGGGGTTCGTCAGTATGTGCAAGCAAAGCATTAATCATTCTTGAATATGCTCCAGTATCCCAGGTTATATCCTATTCGACCAATGTAACCAGTCCTTCATGCAATGGCCAGAATGATGGAGCCATAGATTTTACCATAGCCGGTGCAGCAGCACCGTACACCTATTTATGGTCCAACAGTGCGACAACTGAAGACGTTATGGGAATCGGAGCAGGAAGCTACATGCTTACCTTTATTGATTCTCAGGGTTGTATTCTTGAAAATCCTGTCACAGTTACTGAACCCTCTCCCATATCATTATCCTTAGGTAAAGTAAATGCAAGTTGTGACAGTGCCAACGGAATGGCTTATGCAATTGCTGCTGATGGTGTTGGGCCATACACCTATTTGTGGGACGACTTGAATGCACAGTCAACGGATACTGCCTTTAACCTGCTCGCAGGGGTATATGCCGTTACGGTTACCGACTCTAACAACTGTACTGCTGCTGGAACCATTGGTGTCAGTGATTCGACTGGCCCTGTTGTTACAATTCCATCCGTAACGCATGTTACTTGTAATGGAGGTAGTGATGGCGAAGCCACTGCCGCTATTGCTGGGGGGGCATTGCCATTTACCTACTTGTGGAACGATTCAGGATCTCAAACTACATTAACTGCAATGAACCTGATAGCAGTTAGCTATGGCATCATGGTTACAGATAGCAATGGTTGTATCGGAATAACCAACGTAGAAATCAGCGAGCCTGATCAGGTTGTAACAAATGCGGAACTTTCACTTTGTGATGGAGACAGTATTTTTCTGGAGGGATTATATCGGTATTCACAAGGAACGTTTGTTGACACTTTGACTTCGATTGAAGGCTGTGATAGTGTCAGCATTACCGTATTGACGGAAGCCCCAACTTATACACAATATGATACCATTGTTAAATGTGATGTTGACAGTATATTTTTGGCAGGCAACTACCAATATTTGGCCGGAACCTACTTTGATACCTTAACTGCACTTTACGGTTGCGATAGTGTAATAATAACAGAATTGATTGTAAACCAGAGTCACATCATTAGCGATTCTGGAGTTCAAATCTGCAATGGGGACAGCGTACTAATTTACGGGGTGTTCCGAACGACAGCAGGAACCTATTATGATAGCTTAACTACTGTTAATGGTTGCGATAGTCTTTATTCAACGGTTCTATATGTCAATCCAACTTACAACATCACTGATCCTATAGTAACAATTTGCCCGGGTGACAGCGCATTGATATATGGAACATTCAGAAACACCGCAGGCACATATTACGATAGCTCAGCAACAATTAACGGCTGTGACAGTATGCGATTAACAGTTCTCATCGTTAATCCTACATATAATGTCAGTGACTCTGATGTATCCATCTGTACTGGTGACAGCATACTGATCTACGGAATTTACAGAACAACAGTAGGTACCTATTACGACAGCTTGCTAACGGTTGTCGGTTGCGACAGCATTCATTCATCCGTGCTTTCAGTCAATCCAATATACAGCATCAACGATCCGACTGTTGATATCTGCAATGGTGACAGCGCGTTGATTTACGGAACATTCCAAATCACTTCGGGAACCTATTACGACAGCTTACTAACGGTTGACGGTTGCGATAGTGTTCATTCAACGGAGCTTACAGTCAATCCTTCATACAGCATCAATGACCCGGCAGTTACCATCTGCAATAGCGACAGTGCACTTATATATGGAATATACCAAACCGTAGCCGGAACTTATTATGAAAACCTGACGACTATTGACGGTTGCGATAGCACTCACTCCACAGTGCTTACCGTTAATCTGACATATGGCATCACTGATCCTGAATCAACAATTTGCCAGGGAGACAGTGTACTGATTTATGGCACTTTCAGAAATACGGCAGGAACCTACTACGACAGCTCGGCTACAAGCAATGGCTGTGACAGTATACGTTCTACAATTCTCATCGTTAATCCTACAATTTATATCATCGACGCTGCCTCATCCATCTGTGGTGGTGACAGCATTTTAATCTACGGGATTTACAGAACAGTAGCAGATATTTATTCCGACACCTTACTAACATTGAATGGCTGTGACAGTATTCGTTCAACGGTTTTAATTGTTAATCCGTCATTCGGGGTTAACCAAACGGCAGAAATCTGTGAAGGCGACAGCATATTGCTTGGCGGTTCGTACCAAACTACTACAGGGACATACTACGACACCGTCACCACAAGTGTCGGCTGCGACAGTACCATTACGACAGCTTTAACGATTCTTCCATTACCAACTAAGCCTACAATTACACAAAACGGGACCACGCTGGAATCAAGCGCAGCTGTTTCATACCAATGGTATTATAACGATACCCTAATTACTGGAGCAAATTCACAATTGTATACACCGACAAACTTCGGCATGTACGCTGTTGGGATCACAGACGCCAATGATTGTTTCATCATGTCAGATCCGTTTGATTTAATACTTTCAGTATTAAGTGAACTTGAGCAATTCTATGGCCTGAGCATTTTCCCGAATCCGAATACAGGGGATTTCACAATCAAGCTGAAAATAAAACAGAGCGAGATGGTCACAATCAAGATTTACAACAAACTTGGGCAATTGATCTTCACAGACCATTCAGACAACGTCCCTGGCGACTATGAAAAACGACTTAACTTGAATAAATATCCTGCTGGTGCTTACACACTACAGTTAGAAACTGGCAGAGGAGTGATCACCAGACAAGTAATCATCGAGTAATGAAAGTGTAAGCTTCCCGAATTTGGGACAGCACTAATGTGGCTTATAGCTATACATGATTCTATGGAGAAGTTCCACTCATCCGATAGTGGTCACAAGGGAAGAAGAGTTCAAAAAATAAAATTAGCAGGCCCTATTTCGTCAGAAATTATGGAGGTAGCCTTAGCAATCAAACCAAGGCAGGTCCAACGCCGATAGGTGCCAATAGTCATACTGATGCTTCAAACGGAATTTTCCCTTTCCTTCAAACACCAGATCCTCAGTGGATTCCTCTAGTATCCCTAAAAACTTCAGGTCAATTTCTACATCTGCCGTTCTGGTCCTGATGTTTATGAGCACTATTTTATACCGCAACAGTGTGAAGTCATCAAAAGCATTACGGAACATGTTCATCTTAACACCTAGTTCTTTAAGCTCATATTGACTGCCATTTAGCTTTACCTCATCCGTCATTCCCAGGTAATCCAAATTAAATGGACGCTCCTTGTCCAAAAGTCCGTCTATTAATTCCGTGCAAGATTTCCTGATGTCATAATCATGATTTGGATGGAATTCCTCATAGATATAATGCTGGACCATACCTTCCATCGCGATGTCATCTGTTTCATACTGAAATAGCTCTTCGGTGATAAATCGGTATAACTCTCTTTCTGGAACGTCGCATATTGTATCAAGGCATATTGCATTCCCACCCAGCAATTCAAAAACCTTGTCGAGCTCATTGCTGATCTCTTCATCAGATATTTCATTGACTTTCTGGTACCTCGGTCGGCCTATCCGATCATATATGGCAATCTTCTGGCAGTTTTTAAAGGAGTCCTCAAATTGCTGTATGTGATCAAGCCATTGGCTTTCAGCCTCCGGTGAGGGGGGGCTATCCGAAACGGGGAGGTAATCAAACCCGTGCTCCATAGAGAGCTTTATTCTTTTAATCTCATTTTCGAACTGAATTTTACCCAGCTCTTCTCCATTGGATGGTTTTTGTTCTTCCAACATTTTTGGTGTGAAATGGTTGACTTATGAAAATGTATTTCAATGCGTATTTGGGTTAATCACATGATTACTGCGGCCATCTGAAATGTGCGAATCGCATTGCTAATCTAATGTAAGTCAGTAGAATACCAAAAATAAAACGCACCTTTTTACATGCATAAGCGGATAGCGCTGTCTAGGTGCCCAATATTCTGTTATTGTTGGGCTCCCTTGCATCCTTGTTCGCCGACACTCCTAAATGGAGCTCCTATTCCAACTCAAACCTCATAGGCGAGATGACAATTCTAAAACCATCAGGATCAAAAAACATGTGTCCATTTTTATTCCAATAGGGGTTTCTCGCTTGTATCTTTTGACTCGCACTGAGCCGCTCTAGCAGCTTATCGTATTCCTCCTTCGTTGTTGGATAGAAAACCATGACATCATCCTCATCAGTAACATGATTCGCAGTATGATTGGATTCGGTAAACTCCAGATGCCAATCAACGTTTTCCTTTCCTATAAAAACGCCATCGTAGTGGTCATGATTTTTAAATTCCCCTAGTATTTTCAGGCCTAAGACTTCTGTATAAAATCTTGTTAGTTCCTTCAATTTATTCGTGTGTCTGGCAAATCGGAAATTCATTTTTCACTTTATTTATCAGGATTATTGGCCAAGCTAATTTGAGCTTCATGGCCAGTATTGAAATTGATTCCAAGGTAATGAATAACCCAGTTCCGCTAAAGCGGTGGGTTATTAGCATCTCAATTTACCTGAACCCTGTCTATTCCCGTTGGTGGAAAGTGTTTCAAACCACTAAGCCTGCGGCGCCGGACCCCGCATGGAAGACTCCGTCAAACGAACTTCTGTTCGTCTGTTTTTCTTCCTGCCATTGGGATTGTCCGATCCGTCGGGATGGACATTGGCAGCAATGGGACGAGATTCTCCATATGCGTTAATGATCAAGCGCGCCACCGAAATGCCTTTTGATTTTAGATAGCTGGCAACAGCATTCGCTCTTCGGAGGGATAGCTTCTCATTGTATTCTGAAGGCCCAATGTGATCTGTATGCCCATTGATTTCGGCTTTTAAGGTGCTGTTGGTTTTCATTTGCGCGATCAACTTATCCAGATCGATTTTAGCAGCATTCGACACGAATGATTTATCAAACCCAAATAAAACATTCTTAGATGCTCGCTTCAGCGCTGCAGACTCTGGTTCAGGTTCCGGCTCTGGTTCAGGTTGTGGTTCCGGCTCTGCGATCGTTTCTATTTCTGTAATTGGCTGCACTTCTAGTTCTGGCTCACTCACCGGTGTCGGTTCAGCAACGGGTTCAGGTACTACCACGGCATCTGCAACCGGTTCTGCTTCTGTTTCTTCAGGTTGAGGTTCCGTTACCCTTAGGGTACTTGGATCACTTTCTGCCTCCGTCGATTCTGGCTCAGGTTCTCCCACGAGCTCTTCTGCCTCCCTGGTATCATCCGGGCTCGTTTCCTTCGGCGCAACTACATTGTCTGTGGTTTCGGATTCCTGGGGAGCACGATCAGAAACAATTGCTTTCTTTCCCTCTTCTACATCTGTTTTGAGCACTTTCCCCTCTTCTTCATCCGGCGCCACAGTAGGCTCTGGTTCCGCCTCTTCTTCAGATGCTGCAATGGGGTCCGATTCAACGATAGGTTCCGGCTCCGCTACAGTTTCAGGTTCTGTAACCGATTCCGCTCCCGGCTCAGGCGCTGTTACAGGTTCTTCAACAGCTTCCGGCTCTGGTTCAGGATCGGGGGCTATCATCGCCACTTCTTCCACTGGCATGCCGGCGATTTCTAAAACTCTGCTGTTGATTTTTTCCTGAAGGATATCTGTTTTCTTGATATCCGAATTGCGTTTCGAAGAAAGCTCAAAATTCGCTTCCACCTCAACAAAGTCCGCCAGGTCGATAAGGTTAATGATTTCCGTTTTAGCCACTCTTCCCCTGGTGGAAATTTCTAGCTTATATTCTGATCCCTTCGGTAGTGCGATGAGGTACTTCCCGGTCAATGCATTGGAAGTATGAAGCCCATATGATTCCTTGGTAGAAGTATTGGTCACGTTGATTAGCGCCTCCGCATTACGGCCATTATAGGTGAGTACCCCTTTAACWATTGTTACAGACGGTTTTGGGCCGAGGATGCCTGGCTCAATTTCATACAGATCCTGGCCACCTTGTCCGCCTTTACGAGACGAAGAGAAGTACGCTTTCTTTCCACTGGGTGTAACTACATAATGCAAATCATCATTGGGAGTATTCACGGGATGCCCAATATTGGTAGGCTTTTGCCAGCTTTTCTGCTCCAATTTTGAGAAGAATATATCATACCCCCCCATGCTGTTATGGCCTTTGGAACTGAAATATAACAGTTCGCCATTGGCATGAATGAATGGTGCATCATCATCAAATTCTGTGTTGATTTTATTACCCNAGGTTCTCGATGTCACCCCAAGTATCATCTGATTGCAAGGTCGCTTTGTAAAGGTCCTTTCCTCCAAACCCTCCCGGACGGTCACTCGAAAAATACATGGTTTTTCCATCTACMGCCATACTGGCGTGGCCTTCCCAATGCTTTGAATTAATTTCTCCCTCCAGTTGCACTGGTGCTACCCAGTTTTTTCGCTTGAGATTGGCGACGTAGATGTCTCCACCTTTCTCGATTTTGTATACAAAAAGTTTTTGCCCATCTGGTGAAATGGCCATGGCGGCATCATCCCAACTGGAGTTTAACAATCCTGGCACTCCAGCAGCACCGGTCCAGCTATCGGCTACCCGTTTACATGAAAAGATATCCTCAAAGTACTGTCCTTCTGGATCTGGCTCCCCAAACAAATTGCGCATACCGCCAGTACTTCTTTTTCCTTTGTAAGTGTAAAACATAGTAGACTCTTCAAAAGAAACAAGGGGAACATACTCATCGAATTCTGTGTTCACAGAAGCACCGAGATTGGTCAGTTTATACCAACGTTCATCATAACCTTCCATGATTTTTATTCCATTCTTACAGTGTTCAATAAGTCTTGGAATCTCTTCCAGGTTCACACTGGATGTAACCTTGCCTTCGACAGCGCGGTTAAAGTGATCAATGGCTTCGTCAAATCGATAGTTGACAAAGTAGGCTTTCCCAAGGGCAAACTCAATGTCCCTCATGTCGGGCTTCAGCTTCTGAGCTTTCTCAAAATAGGCAATGGCATTCTCTTGCTTGTCTGGCATGTTTAGGTAACACGTACCCGCAAGGAATGCATATTCTGGAATACCTGGATAGCGAACATCCAGCTTCTCGTAAATCGGTAAGGCACGGGCAAAGTCTTGAGAACCCATAAACCATTCGGCTTCTTCAAGRAGCTCAGATTCACCYCCACCCATAACGTATTTTGTCTCAAASCCTTTAGAGTCCTGGCCAACAGCTACGCTGCCAACGAGAGTCAAAACCATTACCAGTATGAGGGCGGTAATTCCGCTTGGGGTCCAATATTTCATCTCAGAATTAGGATTCTGCAAGATTCAAACCTATGATAAATTTTAATATAAATGAAGGGGTTGAGGAATATAAGTGTACGTATGAATCCTCAAGTTTAAAACGGGGTATTTTATCCTTGATCCAGTAATTTCTTGAACTCTACGAGTTTCATCATCGCCTCAATCGGGGTGAGGGTGTTTAGATCCAGCAGCTCCAATTTGTTTTTTATTTCCTCCAGGGCCGGATCGTTCAGTTCGAAAAAATTCAGTTGCATGGCATCTCCATTTCTTGAAGCTCCAGTCAGAGATGACTTTTTACCCGCATTGAATGCTGCATGGCTGTTTTCCAATTGCTTCATAATCTCATTGGCCCGGAGCAGTACGATTTGCGGAATACCAGCCATTTTTGCCACGTGGATCCCAAAGCTGTGTTCACTTCCACCAGGTAAGAGCTTGCGCAGAAAAATAACCTTGTTGTTGACCTCTTTCACAGAAACATTAAAGTTCTTTACACGTGGCAATACATTGGTAAGATCATTTATTTCATGATAGTGTGTCGCGAACAGGGTACGCGCTTTGGCCTCTGGGTGTTCATGAATATATTCAGTAATCGCCCAGGCAATGGAAATGCCATCGAAAGTACTGGTCCCGCGACCAATTTCATCGAGCAGGATTAAGCTCCTGTCAGATAGATTGTTGATGATGCTAGCCGTCTCGTTCATCTCTACCATAAAAGTAGACTCTCCAGAAGAGATGTTGTCCGAAGCACCTACGCGCGTAAATATTTTGTCAACCAGGCCAATGGTAGCGCTCCTCGCCGGGACAAAGCTGCCCATCTGTGCCATTAACACAATAAGCGCTGTCTGTCTTAACAAGGCGGATTTTCCGGACATATTGGGCCCGGTAATGATAATGATCTGCTGATCTTTATCATCCAGGTAGACATCGTTCGTGATGTATTCTTCACCTAAAGGTAACTGGTGTTCAATCACCGGGTGGCGTCCCAGTTTGATGTCGAGGACATTTTCGTTCGAGAGTTGAGGCTTAACATATCTGTTCTTCACAGCAATACTCGCGAAAGAGCACAAACAATCCAGCTTAGCGATGATCTGTGCGTTCCTTTGAGTGACATTTATATGTTTATGCAGACTTTGAACCAACGCCTCATATAGTTGCATCTCCAAAACCTGGATCTTCTCCTCTGCACCTAGTATTTTGTGTTCGTACTCCTTTAGCTCCTCCGTGATATAACGCTC
>JAESRW010000231.1 GCA_016764395.1 Flavobacteriales bacterium | reverse complement strand
GGCGTAGACATTGTGTTTTTTGATGCAGAAGATTACGGTAAATCAAATTTCACACACTCCTATTGCCTTGGTTCGCAATACTGGGCCAAAAACATCCCTAAAAAGAATTATTACCCCAAATATGGCATTCTGCTAGACATGGTTGGCGCCAAAAATGCAACGTTTGCAATGGAAGGCTACTCTATGCAATACGCCTCCCATATTGTGAACCGGGTTTGGAAAAAGGCCGCAGAAAATGGCTATTCAGATTACTTTATTTTTAGGAAAATTGGCCTCATTACAGATGATCATTATTATGTCAACAGTGTAGCGGGCATTCCTTGCATCGACATTATCCAACATGACGCGACTACCCGCAGTGGTTTCGCACACTATTGGCACACTACCAAGGACAACATGGATATCATTGACCGGGCAACGCTCAAGGCTGTTGGACAAACCCTGCTGGAGGTGGTCTATTCGGAAAAATAAGTTTAGCTTTAACGATGGCTGAGATCGAGAAAAAACTGTTCCTCTTAGATGCTTTTGCCCTGATCTATCGGGCCTACTATAGCTTCATCAAAAACCCGCGCATTAACTCCAAAGGCTTGAATACTTCCGCTACCCTTGGATTCACCAACACGCTCATTGAAGTATTGAGAAAAGAAAACCCAACTCACATTGCAGTGGTGTTTGACATGCCAGGGCCGACGGATAGAGAAGCCATTTATCCAGAATACAAGGCACATCGAGAGGCTATGCCTGAAGACATCGGCAATAATCTTGACTATATAAAGCAGGTCATCGCGGGGTTCAACATCCCAATCTATGCAGTCCCGGGATACGAAGCTGACGACCTTATAGGTACACTTGCGAAGCTCGCTGAAAAGGAAGGATTTACAACCTATATGATGACGCCTGATAAAGACTTTGGGCAGCTTGTTTCAGAAAACATCTTTATGTACAAACCATCCAGAGGGGGAAATCCACCTGAAATATGGGGCGTTCCGGAGGTCTGTGCAAAGTTTGAAATTGAAAACCCTGAGCAACTCATCGATATTCTAGGACTTTGGGGTGACGCAGCGGATAACATTCCAGGAGTTCCAGGAGTGGGAGAAGTGACGGCAAAAAAACTAATCAGCCAATATGGAAGCATTGAAAATCTCATTGCAAATACCGATCAACTCAAAGGCAAGCTTAAAGAGAGAGTTGACAATAATGTAGAACAAGCGCTAATATCCAAGCAATTGGCGACGATAATTCTTGATTCACCTGTTGCGTTTAACGAACAAGAGCTTAAAAAAGTTGAACCCAACATAAAGGTTCTTACCTCCCTTTTCGAGGAGCTSGARTTCAGACAACTGGCACAAAGAATCTTMGGATCGAGTGCGTCAAACGCAMAAWCTGAACCCGCTCMRAAARCCATGGCWGGAGTCCAGGTATCCATGTTTGATGATTTAGATGCAGAATTKGCRRCCCCTTCMACYGAACGCAAAACYGCKGCAACCACSAAKCACACGTATAAATTGGTYARGACGGCWGCWGARATTGAAACGCTTTGCCAAAACCTGAAAAAACAAAAGGAATTTTGTTTCGATACYGAAACCACTGGGTTRGATCCCCTGGTAGCTGAGTTRGTTGGWATYGCATTCTCATGGAAGRCMGGTGAAGCRTATTACGTTCCAGYCGGAGAAAGYTTTGAGGAAGCAAAAAAGACGGCCCAACTTTTCAARGAMGTGCTAGAGGAYGAGAAATCCGTTAAAATCGGGCAGAATTTGAAGTACGATATTCTTGTCCTGAAAAAATATGATGTTCATGTCAGCGCTAACATCTTTGACACGATGATTGCGCATTATCTATTGCGTCCTGACATGAGACACAATATGGATTTGCTGGCAGAGACGTACCTGAATTACACGCCTATTCCCATTGAGACACTGATTGGAAAGAAAGGTAAAAMTCAAAAGTCYATTAGAGATGCGGATATAGCGTTGGTGGCAGARTAYGCAGGGGAAGATGCWGATATCACCTTACAACTGAAGGAAACTTTCGAGWCCATGCTGGTAGCAGAAAAGTGTGACAAGCTCTATAGGGATATCGAGTTACCACTGGTMGGGGTATTGGCGGATATGGAGTTAGAGGGTATCGCTTTAGAYACYGAYGCCCTGGAATCRTTTTCCAAAGAGCTGGGGACAGAAATCCTCCAACTTCAGGGAAAGATTTACAAGCTAGCAGGAATCGAGTTCAATATTGATTCTCCAAAACAAATGGGAAATATTCTGTTTGAGCACCTCAAAATATCAGATAAGGCCAAGAAAACAAAGACAGGGCAATATGCCACTTCTGAAGACATTCTCACCAAAATGGCCAACGATCATGAGATTATTCCAGAAATATTGGACTATCGCTCCTTAAGAAAACTAAAATCTACCTATGTTGATAGCTTGCCGGATATGGTCAACAGCACAACCCATCATGTTCACACAAATTATCGACAGGCAGTAGCGGCTACTGGAAGGCTGAGCTCTGACAATCCCAATTTGCAGAATATCCCTATTCGTACTGACAAAGGCAGAGAGGTCAGAAAGGCCTTTATTCCAAGGGGGAAAGATTTCACGCTACTTTCCGCAGACTACTCCCAAATCGAACTGAGGATCATAGCCGAACTGAGTAAAGACAAGAACATGATAGCGGCTTTTGTATCTGGAGAAGACATTCATTCGACCACAGCAGCTAAAATATTTGACGTGCCTATTGACTATGTAACTCGGGAAYTACGGGGGCAAGCCAARGCGGTTAACTTTGGAATYTCTTACGGGCAGACGGCGTTYGGGCTTTCTCAAAACCTCAACATCTCAAGATCTGARGCCAARGAGATCATCACSAGTTTTTTTACTTTATATGCTGATGTGAAGAAGTTCATGGATGCAGGCATTGAGTTCGCCAAAAAGAATGGCTACGTGGARACMATYATGGGCAGGCGACGCTATCTGMAMGACATCAACTCTRGYAATGCAATTGTRAGAGGACATGCRGAAAGRAAYGCSATYAACGCTCCGATCCARGGTTCAGCAGCCGACATGATTAAAATCGCAATGATCAATGTTCAACGCGAAATGAAAAARGCMAAGATGCAATCGAGGATGCTCTTACAGGTACATGATGAATTGATTTTTGACGCACACAAATCAGAATTGAACGAGCTGAAACCCCTGGTTGAAGAGCAGATGACCGGTGCCATCAAAATGACAGTTCCCATTGTAGTGGAGATGGGGGAAGGTGCCAATTGGCTTGAAGCCCATTAAAAAGTCCTGGTGGACGCAATTTACAGACGAAATATTGTATTGCGTTATTAGGCATCAAGTGCCTGTATATGTTGTCCTTACCGTAGGCGTGAACAAATTCTTTGGCTACGCACATTTTTTCTATATTTGGACACAAATAAGATTAACCTATTATTGATTAATAATTACTTTGATGATACAAAAAGTAAATAATATTGGAATGAGCTTCGGAAGAGCAGCAGTAGCGGCTACGTTTTTATTCTATATTGGTGGTTGCACACCTGAAGGAGAGCAGGAAGTTGCTGCCGAAAAGATTCAAGACCCTACCGAGGAAGCTGATGCAACTACAGATAATGATGGAGCCATCAACAAATCAGGAAAGGTGTTCTACACCATCCCTTCTCCACTGGAGTTAACCTCTATCATCAAAAAAGCAGGAGCTAAGTATGACAATAGTGTCTTGAACTCTACAAAAAACATTTCGAATTATGTTACGGAAACCAGTCAGGCACTGAATCTGGGTGTTTATGGGGCCGATCTAAGCTATGCTAGCATATTTGAACAAACTCAAGAAACAATCGTTTACTTCGCCGCTGCCCATAAATTAGCCGACGCACTGGGGATCACTGCCGCATTTGGAGAGAGCACTATTGAAAGGGTTCAAAACAATCTCAATAACAGAGACTCGCTGGTGGCCATCATCTCCGACTCCTATTGGGAAACCGATGCCTACTTAAAGGAAAACAAAAGGTCAAGTATTTCAGGACTGGTTGTTGCGGGTGGATGGTTAGAAGGCTTGTATATCTCTACCAAGCTTGCTCAAAAGACTGAAAATAATGAGGGTATCGTTTCAAGGATAGGAGAACAGAAACTTACCCTTAGCAACCTAATTGCAATGCTTAGAAGTTTTGAAGATCCTGAGGTTACTGAGGTGGTTGCAGATTTAAAAGAGTTGAAAGATGTGTTTGCCGATGTAGAAATTACCTACACCAGACAAGCACCTACTACAGATCCAGAGACTAAAGTAATGACTTTGAATACCACCAGCACAATCAATATTTCAGCCGAAGTGTTGGCGTCTATTACAGAAAAGGTAGACGATATCAGGACGAAAATTGTTAACTAGATAGCGCTATGAATATTAAAACCCACAAACTCCTTCCTTTAATCGTATTATTGTTTGCATTAGCGGCTCCGGTAGTTAGCTATGGACAGTGTAAGGGATTCGCGAAGCGTAAATGTTTGCCACTCTTAAAGCCATTTATCCACAATGGCCAACTCAACAGCACCACACTGATGGAAGGCGAATCAGCAGAACTGGTCATGACATTTCACGCAGGACAAAAGTACCGTGTAATGGTGTGTGCTCAGCCAAGTCTGGAGAACATTGGATTTAAGATGATGGACATGGATCGTGAAATCATCTTTGATAGCGCAGAACAAGATGGGGCCAAGCAATGGGACTTCAATGTAAATGCTACCCAACAGATGATTATTCTGGTGGCCGTTCCTAAACCGGGAAAGCATGCCAGTGCCAATTTACCAGGAACGATGGTGCAATCAGGATGTGTGGCTTTATTAGTAGGCTTTCAAGACTAAGAAGGAAGCTCATTTAGATCCAACGCTCTACCAGTAGGCGGTTGGTTACCCAAATAAATTCAAATAGGATAGAGCATCCCGGGAGTTTCAACTCTCGGGATTTTTTATTTTGACCCTCCGGATGCGGGCAGTTAAGCCTGCCTACCTATTTATGTGTACATATCTTTGCAGGGGCGACAAATCTTGCACTCCTGTGGAGCTTGTGGATCACCATTCTGTAGCTCCATAGGAGCGAAATATTGGTAACCCTGGCTGTAAGGCCGGGATATCGTCCAACAGGTGGATAAAAGCCCCATAGGGGTGATATATAAATCAGGTAACCGTGTTCCTGTCTTATGTAATCTTCCTTTTCTGCGTATACTGACAATACACTTTCAACTTTTCATAGATGATATGTGCGCATGGTAGCCAGCTGCCAGGCAGGCATAAAAACCCATAGGCCTGAGCTTTGAATTGGCCTCTTCGTTTTCCGCTTAAGGCCCCAAGGAAAAATAGGACGCAGTATCAAAATGTTTCCTGGTTGAAAATTCAAGTGTAAAATGTCAAATTCCAATATCAAATGAAAATTGGTGGAATATATCGGGATTAAAACAAGAAATGACAACGGATAGTAGAGACTTTGGTGGTAAAGGGGGCAGCGCCAAAGGCGGGGAATTGTTATATTAGGGCAATGATAATGAGACACTTCATTCAAATCACTGTTTCCATTACCTCGCTACGGCTCATGCTGGCCAAGGCGTCAGCAATACTCCTCATGTTACTGCTGAGCTTTTCAGCCTACGCCCAAGCGAACGTAGACGAGTCCACCGACTTGTCCGCCGTAGCGGCCGCGAAGGTGGAAGCCCAAGAGAAAGTGGACGTGTCCTCCGACTTGTCCGCCGTAGCGGCCGCGAAGGTGGAAGCATTAGCGAAGGTGGACTCATTAAGGAGCCTTATCCAGAACGCAGATCACCTGCCTGACGGACAGACAAGCGATACTTCTGTTTGTAGGGCCTACTTAGTTTGGGGGGAAGAAATTTATCTAAATAACCCTGACAGGGCGCTAATACTATGGCACAAAGCACATGATCTGGCTGAAGAGCATCTCGACAATCACCCACCCACCTTGCCTGTCCGGTCTCCGGCGGACAAAGCCTTTGGCGACGGCACGCAGGCAGACGCCCTTGAACAAAAATATTTACTCTTCTTGGCTGATGCCTTAAATAATATTGGGTACATCTATAAGATTCAAGGGGACATCCCCAAAGCTCTGGAATTCTATCACAAGAGTTTGAAGATATATGAAAAGTTAGGCAATAAAAGCAGAATCGCTAACTCTTTAAACAATATTGGGCGTATCTATTACAATCAAGGGGACATTCCCAAAGCACTGGAGTTCTATCACAAGAGTTTGAAGATTTATGAAGAGATGGGTGAGAAAAGTGGAATAGCTATCTCTTTAAACAATATTGGACGTATCTATGATGATCAAGGGGACATCTCCACAGCACTCGAGTTCTACCACAAGAGTTTGAAGATTCATGAAGAGATGGGTGAGAAAAAAGGAATAGCTACCTCTTTAAACAGTAGTGGGGTTATCTATTATAATCAAGGCGACATACCCAAAGCACTGGAGTTCTTCCACAAGAGTTTGAAGATTCAAGAAGAGATAGGTGAAAAACGCGGAATAGCTACCTCTTTAAACAATATTGGGAGTATCTATTATGATCAAGACGACATCCCCAAAGCACTGGCGTTCTATCACAAAAGTTTGAAGATTTATGAAGAGATGGGTGATAAGAGAGGGATAGCTACCTCTTTAAACAATATTGGACTTATCTATCAGAATCAAAGCGACATTCCCAAAGCGCTGGAGTTCTATCACAAAAGTTTGAAGATAGATGAAGAGATTGGTGATAAAAGCGGAATAGCTGTCTCTTTAAACAATATTGGAGATATTGAACTTCAACTGGGAAACATAACTAACGCTTTAGAATTAGCCAAACAAGGATTGGAAATCGCTCGGGAAATTGGATCGCCTCACCTTATATCAGCTAATTCCCGTTTATTGAGCAAAGTGGCCAACAAACAAGGCAATTATCAGACTGCTCTAGAAATGTACGAACTGCACATCCTGATGCGCGATAGCATCAATAACGAAGAAACACAAAAAGCATCCATTCGTCAGCAAACTAAATATGAGTTTGAGAAAGCACAGCTGGTTAAAGAACAGCAAGAAAAAGAAACTGCAAGACTTCAAGCTGATGTAACAGCAAGGCGAGACAATCTGCAATATTCCGTGATTCTAATTTGTTTATTAGCAATTGGTGGTTTGGTAGCCATGCTTGGTAAATTATCACTGCCCATTAAAGTCGCCGAAGGACTTATCTTTTTCTCATTTCTTATCCTCTTTGAATTTATACTGGTTCTCGGAGATCCCTACGTGGACACCTGGACCGGTGGAGCTCCTGGATTGAAACTCTTGATTAACGCAAGTGTTGCCGCATTTATATTCCCCCTACACACGTTTTTTGAAGCTAAGCTGAAGGGGAGGTTGGTGAAGCCTGTCTTACTCGCAGGACTGAGGAAGAAGTGAGCGATGGGAAAATAGAAAGCTGAAGCCGGGAATTATTAGGCTTTAGTGTACAATAACGTTGCCCCTTGTCAGGATATCGAGCGCATTTTGTTTTGGAATAAACGATTGGTTTGCAACAAGTCATATGCTCTAACCGCAAAGGGCGCAAAGGTTTCGCCAAGAGCGCAAAGGCAAAAGTAGAGTGATCATTCATTGCGTCCCTTGCGAAACCTTTGCGACCTTTGCGGTTAAACTGGAAATGCAGAAAATGCAGAACACCAATGAAAGCGTGGCTTTGACTAGCCCCAAAAGGGGCTTTGAAACATTGGAGCAAAGAACATTTGAATGACGAATTATGAATTATGAATTTTCATATCCGATTAGTTATTAAATTTCTTCATTCTACTGTTCAATAGTTCTATTATTCAACTGTTCATTGAATAGCAAAGACCAAATCAGAAGGCGTAGCCGGCTTCGAAGTATCAAAACCGTTTATGTAGATAACCCGGAACTGCCTTAATTCACAACCAACTTCTTCACGAAGAGGCGATCTCCAACGATCACCTTTGCAAAGTATATCCCCGGAGTATCGACTGTTTGGATTTTTTGGATCTGGCCGCCGGCAGCCATATTGCCTGCATATATCTGCTGTACCACTCTTCCGGTCAGGTCAACCAACTGGATCTCCACGCTTTCTCGGCTTTCCAAATTGAATTCAATATTCGTTATGCCCTCAGTGGGATTGGGATACACCTCAAAATTAAATCCGTCCAAATAAGCATCAGCAATGCCTACTGTTGAAATGGTCGTGAACTCCCAGGTCGCACTCCATGCGGAATTGACSGTACCACTGATTGTTCTTGCCCTCCAATAGTAGGTAGTGCTACCCGCTAGATTCACCAATGGATGCTCTGTGTCTGTATCGTTGTCCACATTGGARAGRTAGCCATTCGTTCCGGTAATGATATTRGGTGAAGTAAAGTCYGCYTCCGTATCAATTTGGAATTCATATTCATCCACRTTGCTCACCGCATCCCAGTCAAYCGTTARAKTCACRTTTTGATCAGCCATGCCATTCATRGGGGATACCAACATTGGAACKGTATTCGAGTTTCCYGTGATATTGATATCATCTATATATAGATTATTTCCTCCCTTGAACATAAATTCAATCTTGAATTTAACGCCTTCAACCATTTGCGTGGGATTCAAAGGTATTGTGTGCTGTTGCCACTCACTGCTACTTGCAGGTGTATAAACTCCGTTGGTGATTCCAGTTGTCGCCAAATTGGTACCACTCTTCACATAGAGCAATGCCCACGTTTCACCACAGTTATTGGACACATATACCTTAAGCGCATCCGTACTCGTTGTTGACCGTTGGGCAAAGGCCAGCCTGAAAGTAAGCGCTGCGCTCTGCATCTCACTCAAATCCAAACTAGGGCTTATTAATTGATCCTTATTACCATCTCCGTTTCCTGAGTAGTTGTCCATTTTAAGGCTAGAGCTACCAGAATATCCAACGAAATCAACAGGAGTCCAGGTATTGCCCTGATCATTGTTGATCACGTTCCAATACTTTTCTGAAGCAAAATCAAAATTTTCAAAACTCTCAAACAATGGCATGGCATCTCCTTCCGACTGCACAACAATATAAGATGACTTGGTTGTAGAGATAAAGTCAGTACCATTGGTAACACTCAAACTGACATCATAGATACCTGGCGTATTGTAGGTAATACTTGGTGCTGACACGCCCGCCGTGGCAGGGCTACCACCAGGGAATCCCCAGCTCCAATTTGACTGTCCATTGAAAGATTCATCCTGAAAATCAACTGTTGTTCCGACACAAATGATCTTTTGATCGGAGCTAAAATCAGCGTTGCACAAGGAAATGGGGCCGTCAGTGCCTGTCATCACCAGGTTAGCATTCTTCCAAAGGTTGTTTCTGCCGCTCAACGATGAGTTAATGGCCGCTCGCATTCTTGATTTCTGGCCTTCCGTGAACATTACATCACAAAATGAATACTCCATATAGTTCTGAACATTATCCAGTGATCCACAGCTGACTCCACTAAGGTTACAAGACGTGTTACCTACCGTGTTCGGTGTATCCCCAACGCCATCATCCCCATTGCAATTACTTGTTACTCCGGCGTTGTTGGAATTGCCCCATGTGTGGGGTAGGTTCAGGTAATGGCCAATCTCGTGTGTAAGCGAACGATATCCAGGCCCAAACTGTCCTGCCCTAAGTACGATACCATCAATGGAAGAAGAAGCTCCTGGGTAATATGCATAGCCCCCTGCTCCACTGGCAATTGAATTCACCAGCCAAACATTTAAGTAACGATCATTGGGCCATCTGACCAGGTTCTTAACCCCATCATCAGCAGTCAACGTTTGACTGGAAACGGTTCGCGTTATGCCATCCGTACAGTTACCATTCGGATCCTTCTGTGCAAGGCGAAACTCTATTTCACTATCTGCCGCAATTCCTTTAAAAGCTGCAACAATATTGGTGGTATCCGCATTGGTCTTCCTGAAATCTTCATTGATTATTCTCACCCCATCTAAAATCTTTTGCTTGCTGACGTTCTCAGAACCAAAATTGTGAATGACATGAAACACGATTGGAATCACGTAAACAGTTCCCTGTTTACCAGCATTCTGAGCAGTATAGTCTTGCGTAAATTTCTCAAGTTCCAAACGCTGAGCGGCATAATCTGGGTCGGTGTCCAACAGTTCCTGGTGTAGCTTATCCGTTCCACAATAATGATCTGTTTGAGCCGAGACCTGGCTCACCCCACCTATCAGCATTGTGCCAACACATAGGCTAAGAAGTTTTTTGTTCATCTATTTTGCGATTGAGAATCTGCTGTAATACGACTTTTCATCCACATTGAGTCTCACGTAATAAACGCCGCTTTGTGCCACGTCTACGTCGATCTCATGATGTCCAGCAGATAGTTGGTTAAATGTTTGGGCTTGAATGTCCACCGTTCTTCCCAGAACGTCAAAAATATCTAAGGTAATCTCTGAGTAATTGCTGTGCAAGTTGAAGTCAATGGTTATGTTACCACTTGAAGGATTGGGGAACACCAATAAACTACTTATTGAAGCATCTATATCGTCCACTCCGACTATAATTGGACCCGCTGTGGTAAACTTCCAGGTGGCACTCCAACCAGATGTGCTGGTACCTTCTCTAGTTCTAACGCTCCAATATACGGCCTGACCGCTATCCAATCCTCCAACGGTATACTCCGTATCCGTTCCATCATCCGAACTGTCAATGTATACGTAAGTGTTATTGATGAGGAAAGGTGAATCCATTGTATAGACCGTGTCAACCCGAACATCATAGAAATCCACATTGTCAATGGCATTCCAATCCATGGTCACTACCATGCCTTCCCCTTCGGTAAAATTCGGTGGAGAAACGAGAATGGGCGTGCTGTTCGTCGTCCCCGTCAAGTTGATATTGTCTATGAATATATTATTGCCCTCATCAGACGTAAATTCGAACTTAAAACGAAAATTCCCGGTCAGCATCAATGGCGAAAGATTAACGTTAAAGGACTTCCAATTACTCGTACTGTTCGGCACAAAGTTGGTGGTAATTTGACCATTTGGAGTTGACAATACAGGYCCTGTACCTGACCAAGCCTGGGTCCAGGAATTGCCACAATCACCAGATATATATATTCGAAGCATATCATTGGTCGTGGCATCCACCTGTGCGTAGGCTAGCTTAAAATTTATTTTACCGGACGACAATGTGGTTAAATCAATAGGGGGGCTTATCAATTCATCTTTTTCTCCCTGGGATCCCTGGCCAAAATTGTACAATACCATGGTGCCGGGGCTACCRTCATASGTGAAACTTGCRTATTCCCATGATGGCCCACCMGWTCCATTCACSAGCCAATCCGAACTACCGGTGAARGTCTCGAARTAAGGTAACTGYTCRGTTCCAACTACRGTGATATAATCCGCCTTGGTCATGGTAAGRCTRCCRGTRTCATTGGCMACYGTRAGCATTACATCATAYGTCCCYGGAGAGCCGTATGACACCACYGGAGCTCTTTTAGARGAAGTACTTGGMGTRCCYCCAGGAAAMGACCARTTCCAYTGGCAAATTCCATTAAATGACTGGTCCTGAAACACCACTTGYTCWCCWGCACATACTTGGGTRAGGCCTGTAGAAAAAGCRATCCCGCCCCCGTATACGCCAGTGGCTATWAGATTCGCATCCGTTATCAGGGAACTTCTCTGTGCRGTWGGMGAGCTMAGSGAYGCGCGCATTCTGCTWACYTGGCCMGCCGTAAACATTATTTCACACARYGCGTAATCCATATAATTTTGCACCAAATCAATTGAACTGCAGGTGTTGCGTGTGGTATCACAACCGCCCAAAGTGCCCAGGCAGTTAGGCGTATCGCCAACGTTATCATCCTGACTGCAATTGGTAGCCTCGCCTGCATTATTGCCAGGACCCCATACATGCATGAGGTTGATCCAGTGCCCTACCTCATGGGTAAGCGTTCGTTCGCCTTTTCCAACAACAGTGTACCGCGTAATGATTCCATCTATTAATGAATTGAATCCTGGTGCAACAGAACTGGGCAGATACGCATAGGCGGCTGCATTGGGTATTGTTCTCACCACCCATATATTCAGATACTTGCTGCGCGGCCAAGGATTCAGCTTAGAGCCATCATCACCCACATTGGTTTCTGTTGAC
>JAESRW010000060.1 GCA_016764395.1 Flavobacteriales bacterium | reverse complement strand
ATGACAACAGCCCACATTTATTCCATTCCTTTTCCGATATTTGTCCGCGCTTAAAAACACTGTTGTGAAACCATCAAACCCCAAAGGAACCAGAGATTTTTCCCCCTCGGAAATGGCCAGGAGAAATCACATTTTTGACACGTGTAAAAGAACGTTTCAGAAGTATGGTTATCAACCTATTGAGACCCCTGCCGCTGAGAAAAGAGAAACCCTGACCGGTAAGTATGGGGGAGAGGGCGACAAACTTATATTCAATGTGCTTGATTCGGGTGACTATCTATCAGCGCTGCCGGAAAATGTAGATAGAAATGATTTCAAAAGTCTCACCAAGGCGATATCCGGAAAGGCGTTAAGGTATGATCTCACCGTTCCCTTTGCCAGGTATGTGGTGCAGCATCAGAATGAAATAACGTTCCCTTTCAAGCGCTTTCAAATCCAGCCGGTATGGCGTGCAGATCGTCCTCAAAAAGGACGCTATCGTGAGTTTTATCAATGTGATGTTGATGTGATTGGCTCCAGATCCTTGTTGAATGAGGTAGAACTGTTATTGGTCATCAATGAGGTCTTCTCAACCTTGGGACTGGGGAATATTTCGGTGAGCATTAACAATCGAAAGGTGTTGGCTGGAGTGGCTGAGGAATTTGGAATTGCTGATCAGTTTGTAGACATGGTCACTGCGCTAGACAAGTGGGATAAGATTGGTGAAGAGGGCGTTAAAGGAGAATTGGAGAAGCGAGGCATATCTGCAGAAGTTGTTTCTAATATCCTGAAATATGCAGCCACTACCGATCTGGGTGTACTTGGAGAGCTGCTTGGAAATGATTTGGCCGCCAAGGGCATTGAAGAATTAAACGCGGTGATGCAACCATTGGCTGATCTCAATATTTCCAATGTGAAATATGATCCAACACTGGCACGTGGGATTGATTATTATACTGGAATCATCATCGAAGTTAAAGTGGATAACTTCCCGGGAAGCATATGTGCAGGTGGCCGATATGACGATCTAACGGGGCTCTTTGGCTTAAAAGATGTCTCTGGAGTAGGTGTTTCTTTCGGTGCAGATAGAATTTACGATGTGCTGGAGCAGGAAAACGCATTTCCAGCCGATATATCTGCAACCACTCAACTGATGCTGGTCAATTTTGGGGAAGCAGAAGCAAGTTATGGATTGGGATTGGTCTCCAGATTAAGAGGATCTGGAATTCATGCTGAATTATATCCGGATGCTTCAAAAATGAAAAAGCAGATGTCCTATGCCGACTCCAAATCCATACCGTTTGTTGGAATGGCAGGCAGTGAAGAAATGGCAGCAGGAAAGATTACATTGAAGAATATGTCATCAGGCGAGCAACAAAGTGTAACGGAAGTTGAACTCCTTGATATCTTGAAAGCGCATCAATAATGGCAAAACGCATCCATCAAATATCAAATACACCGTTAACCCTCGACCTCATCAATGAGGTGCTCACGGATAAGCTAACCCTGGAATTGTCTGAGGCCTCCAGGGCACAAATTGTAAAGTGTAGAGACTATTTGGATGCAAARATTAARTCYTCGAAGTCACCCATMTACGGGGTTACTACGGGTTTTGGTTCGCTTTATAAGGAAACCATTCCTTCAGCRGACCAAGAGGTGYTACAGGTAAACTTGWTRAAATCGCACGCAGCTGGGGTAGGAGSRGTGGTGYCWGAWCAGATTGTYAAGTTGATGATCTTCTTTAAGGTGCAATCRYTRTCTTATGGGTATTCAGGAATTTCACTGGCCACTGTCGAGCGRTTAATAGCRCTTTACAACAACGATGCAATACCGATAGTTTATGAACARGGTTCCCTCGGCGCCTCAGGAGATCTTGCACCATTGGCGCATATGTCCYTGCCACTGATTGGCCTKGGTGAAGTTACRTTCCARGGGAAACGAAGGCTKGCTGCCGATGTMAATAAAGAGTTGGGCTGGSAASCTGTAACGCTGCAATCCAAAGAGGGATTGGCACTGCTCAATGGTACACAGTTTATGAGTGCTTATGGTTTTTACTGTCTCTCCAACGCTGTGCGACTTTCTAAAGAATCAGACTTTATTGCCGCCATGACAGTTGATGCGCTATTTGGGCGGAGCGACCAATTCGACAGCAAGGTTCACCAGCTAAGGCCATACAAGGGCCAACTAGACACGGCTTCCCGGATGTTAAAACTTTTAGAGGGAAGTGAAATTCAGAGGAGCGAAAAGAAACACCTTCAAGATCCTTACTCATTGAGATGTATCCCACAGGTTCATGGGGCATCAAAGGATGCACTTGACAGGGTGCTGGAAATTTTTCTAATTGAAGTAAACGCTGTTACGGATAATCCAACCATTTTCCCTGATGAGGATGAAATTATTTCCGCAGGTAACTTTCATGGACAGCCTCTAGCCATTAATTTAGATTACCTCTGTATCGCTTTGGCAGAACTGGGTAGTATTTCTGAGCGAAGAACGTTTAAACTTTTAGGAGGCACGCGGGGATTGCCGGCTTACCTGATCGCCAATCCAGGACTTAATTCTGGGTTTATGATTGCGCAGTATACTGCGGCTTCGGTGGTGAGTCAAAACAAACAACTTTGCACGCCTTCTTCCATTGATACCATTGACTCCTCTAATGGGCAAGAGGATCATGTAAGCATGGGAGCCAATGGTGCCACCAAGGCCTATCAAGTGGTCTCCAATCTGGAAAAAATTCTGGCTATTGAACTGTTTGCTGCCGCCCAGGCATTGGAATTTAGAAGGCCCGCCAAGTCCTCACCGATAATAGAGTCATTTATTGAAGCGTACAGAAAAGAAGTCGCTTTTGTAAAAGATGATCAGGTGATGCACGATGATATTGAGAGGAGTATTTCATTTCTTCGCAATGTCGACTTGCCTCTATAAGATGCGGTCTCTACTTGTTTCCCTCGTATTTCTCACCGCTCCCTTTCTAGCTTTATCTCAGGATACCGTAGGTGTTTCTACGAGCATTAATTTGGAAAGTATTCCAGAGGAAGAATACGGATTTTTCTACAAGCCTAAATTGGTTTTGGGATTGGGTGGCCACAATTCTCTTGTAGGTGGAGAAAAGGTGAGAATAGGGGGCTTAAGACTTGGCTTGGAATTCCGGAAGAAATGGCGGTTTGGCATTAGTTTTAATCAACTCAGCCCACCCATTCAACGTATTGGGGGAACGGAACAGAATACCATATTTTATAGAGTTGAATTTGGATATGCTGGATTGTTTGGAGAGTATATACTGCTCAATAACCGCCGGTGGGAGTTTAGTACAGGCCTGTTATTGGGGGTGGGGAGTACGGATATCGCCCAACGATTTGATGTGAAGGAAGACTTTATACCGACCACCTCATCGGATCTCACTGTAGTTCAAATATCGGGAGTGGGTTACTACAAAGTTTGGAAATGGCTGGGGATTGGTGCCAGTCTCGGTTACCGAAATGTCTCATCTGACAATCAGAAGGATCAGCAGCTGGCGAAGATCGTTGACAGGGCATTTGACGGCCCCAATTGGGCCATTAAAACTAAGATATATGTAGGAGAATTGTGGCGTGCTCTTTTTAAGAAAAAGGACAAAAAGAAGAGGAAGAAAAATGTAGAACCAAAGACGATGGATCGCGGAACGCTTGAATCTCAATGAAGCCGCCTTTATCGACGTTCGCTAGCCCTAACTTTAGACTCTTCGCGAACTTTGCGAAACCTTAGCGCTCTTTGCGGTTACCTTGGCACTCTGCGTGAAAGCTCACGTAAATATGCAATGCCATAACAGCAGATTTTAACTATAGATTCCTTATAGTCTGGTAAGGTTGCTGTAAGTAGCTCACCTATAATTGCTAACTTAGTCATACACGCAAAAGTGAGTACCCCAACCTAAAAAACTCCCCTCCTATTTTAGGAGGGGGCAGGGGGTGGTAAAAGATGCCTGATCAAGTCCACAATAAAAAAGAACTCAAACAGCACCGCAAGGATTTGAGAAACCACCTCACTCCTGCCGAAGCAGAACTTTGGACCTATTTGAAGCATACCAAGTTGGGTCAGAAGTTTCGCCGGCAACACAGTGTTGGATACTATATCCTGGACTTCTACTGTCCCCAATCTAAGTTATGTGTAGAATTAGACGGGGCACATCATTTTACCCCTGAAAGTCAGCGATATGATGAAAGAAGAAGTAGATGCTTAGAGAAGTTTGGCATCCGTGTAATACGTTTTGAAAATGAAGATGTGTTTAACAAACTTCCAGATGTATTGAATTCAATATCGGCACATTTCATTCGCTGACTGCATTTGATGTCTCTTGCATTAGAAAAGGGTATTTTAGGGACGTGTGTCAGCCTCACCCATACACCCTCTACGCTCTTTGGGAAACCTTTGCGACCTTGGCGTGAGATTCCACGCAGAGCACGCAAAGAGCGCAAATAAATTTGAACAGGTTCAAGCTACAAATTCCTGATAGTCTGACCCTTCGGATACTTGATAGAGTAGATCAGCTTAAGCTTTTTCGTTTCTCCACCTTGCAGTTCCAGCTCCCAGGCTAGCTTGCCGGATACTTTATTGTATTTTGCTCCTGAAACCTCGGTTACCTCAACTTCTATTTCCTTGGTAGAACTTAACGGAACTTGATCCTCTAAGTTGATTCTTATAGGTACCTTCTTGGTGTTTCTAACCGTAATTTCATAGGCAAAGCTCTCCTTCTTATTGTCGCCTAGAAACTTTTTGCTGGTAAAGTCTTTGAGCTTCTCCCGCTTTATATTGACACTCTGGTCTCTTCCAAAGGATAGGCTCAAGGTATCGTCTGTCGTCTTAGTATTGATGTAGGATTTCCCAACATAGGTGCCTTCAAAATAGATACTGGCATTGCCTGAAAGTAGCTTGTAATCTTCCCATCCGGTTACTTCAGCCAACAAGAATGCGTCTAGATCTAACTTGGGTACAGAGAAATGTTTGAAATTAACGGGAAGCTCATGGCGTGCTACATGTACTTCATGGTGTTGCCCATCTGCCGGAATGGAATACGGTAAAGATATTTTAAACTCTACACTCAACGTACTCACCGCCACCAGGGTATAATTCACAGCTTTTGAAGCAGGTTTTTGTTCCTCTGCCTTAACTGCTAGATATTTCCCCGCCGCAAAGGCCGGTGCTTCACTATTTGTATCCAGATCAAAGTACCCTAGCAGTCCAGCTTCGCTTCGGTCATACAAACGGGAAACAGCAGTTTGGTACTGCAAGGTCCATGGGTTGAGTATAGGCTGGGTACCACTGCGCTTTGGACTTAACGTGGATAGCGTTAATTTGACGTTGTTCCAATCTACTCCCGAGTTTTGAGAAACCTTAGCCTTGTAATCCAAAGTAACAGGACTGGTGATATTCTTCGCTCTGATGTCATACATCGGCCTCCACCCGGCTCCGTTGATAAAGTAGGAGATATCGAACTTAGCAGGAGTTCGCTCCTTGGACGTAACAATAATTGTTATTTCACCAGTGGAACGATTGCGTTTTCCATTCAAAACCCTCAGTTGGCTGTTTAGCTTGGCATATTGCGCCTGTGCTTTGATCGCTTTTTCCTGAACGGTAATGCGCTTTTCGGATATTTCCATCAGCCGCCTTCTGAATACATTGGCCACTTCTTCCAGATCCAGCGCATCCACTCCAACCTCTTTGTTGCCAATGGCCTTGTTGGCGAGAATCATGCTTTCTTCATGGGTATATACCTTTTCCATCCCACTCAACATTTTGATGCGCGTATTGAGTCTTGCCATAGAATCTTCCAGGGCCAGGATCTGCCTGGGCTTTTCGCTTTCATTGAGATAGTTGAGCTTGTGGTTCACAGACAGAATGATGAAATTCCCTTTTCCTTTCACCTGTATGCTGCTCGGGTCAATCGATGGAGAGAGGCCCGTGAGTTTAATTTGTGAAGATCCAGAATTCAGGGTCGTATTGCCATAACGATGCACTTCTGCACCAGATAAGTATACGGTGACATCAGAAATTTTTGATTTGAGTTCTTTCTCCGTCTGTGCACTGAGGGAAACTGAGAGTGTCAATCCCAAAGAGAGGATAATCAGATGTTTATACATTATCTTGAACGTAATTTGGAGAGTAATCTCAAGATCTCAATATAGAGCCATACCAGCGTTACTAGAAGGCCAAACGCTCCATACCATTCCATGTATTTGGGGGCGCCCCGCCGCGTGCCTTGGTCAATAAAATCAAAATCAAGAACCAAGTTAAGGGAGGCAATCACCACCACAAAGAGCGAAAAACCAATAGACATTAATGAGTTGTCGTGAATCATATTCATGCCCGAACCGGTAAAGAGGCTCATGACAAAAGAAATCATATAAACCACCACTATACCCATGGTCGCAGCCACGACCCCCATTTTAAATTTCTCCGTGACCTTAATAATCCCAGAGCGATAGAGGAACAGCATACTAAACAGCACTCCAAAGGTCAAGCCCACAGCTTGCATCACAATTCCAGGATACATGAGCTCAAAGACGGCCGATAATCCACCTAAGGCGACTCCTTCGAGTACAGCATAAATAGGGGTTGTGATCGGTGCCAGGTGTTTTTTGAAGATCGTGATCATCGCTACGATAAAGCCGGCAATAGAGCCTCCAATCAGCCACGGATATATAGCATCAACGCTCTCCGTTTCGTTGAATATATTCCAGGTATAGGAGGCTGCAGCAACGAGTAGCGCCAATGATAAAGCTGTTTTGTTTACGGTGCCATTGACCGTCATTACACCATCGTCTGTTCTGGTCAGCGACTCAAACGTACTCGTGCTCAAAGCTGGATTAGAAGTTCTCATGAGATTTAAAATTTGTGCGTGCTAAATTAAAAATATTGTATGATTTACGTGCCAATATCCTCATTCCACAATTCGGGCTGCTGCGCTATAAATTGCTGCATCATCTCGTAGCATTCCGGATCATCCATATCTACCACCTCAACGCCCTGGTCTATCATAAATTGTTTACCGGCACTGAAGGTTCTYGACTCACCTACCACAACTTTCTTAATCCCGAATTGAACAACAGCCCCGGCACATAAAAAGCAAGGCATAAGCGTCGAGTAAAGTACCATGTCTTTGTAGCTCCCCACCCTTCCGGCATTGCGAAGGCAATCGATCTCGGCATGGGCCATGGGGTCGCCTTTTTGTACCCGCTGGTTATGGCCTTTTCCGATCACTTTTCCATCCTTTACCAGGACTGAACCAATGGGGATTCCACCACTATTTCTACCGGTTACAGCCTCATCGTATGCCAGCTTCAAATACTTGTCCATCTCCTTCGTACGCTACCTGAAAAAAATATCTTTGGTATAAATATAATCAAATAGCATAACCCCCTCATACAAATTGAACAGAAACACAGCTACTGGGCTCAGGATTATTGTTTCCATTAAAGGTAAATTCGTCACAACCTGCGTGAAGATCTGGAGATTCCTATTGGTTCGCGGAGAGGGAAGGTGGGGCATTGGATGTTGCCGCTCATTGTACGGGGCATGGCATTCCCGGTGCTTTTATGAGTATATTCGGCAGTTCCCTGTTGAGCGAAACTGTGCTCAATCAGCTCATTGAGGCGTGGGGGCCGACCCAAATCAACCTGGAGGGGAATCGGAGCAGATGGATGACATATTGGTTATCGGAGTTCATATTTAAAACATTTTCATGAGATGTTTATTTCTGAGTGGCATAGTGCTGTTAATGACAGTCTTGTGCGGATTCTCTCAGGAGGTGTCACCATTTACCTGGAATGGAGCATTTAGCTACGAGGTCAATATTCAGCATCTGGACGAAAAGGATCCAACACAGTTGTATCTAGAAATTTCAGATTTTAAAGGAAAGCAATCAAAGGCAAATTTTCGTCAACTGATCGAGTGGCTTTTTAATACGGCAATATCTAGAGAAACAACGGTTTACTCGCCAATTGGCTATGGATGCTACTCACGCGCCTACTTCATTGGAGAGTTGCAAAATGTTATTCACATTGCTGATACTGCTAGGAAGGAGGACTTCCTTTCAGGAGAGTGGGTTAAGTATATACATTCTCAAGATATCACAGTCAATGATGTTACCGATATATACCTAAACCAGGAATGGTATTATAATGACAAAGAGAAAAAAATAGAAGTAAAAATTACCGATTGGGCTTTAATGGTTATGCGAACCGACGAGCAGGGCCGTCCTTTGGGAAAGCAAACTTTGTGATATTATAAATACAAAGAAAGAAGCAAAAGTGGAGGCGGATCTGCTCAACGTATCTATTCACCTGACATCACATGGGCCGGTACAATCCCTCTTGCGATAGCTGAAGACTCCAGTAAATCAGCTGATAAATTATTGCTTCAACGAGTAGGTGCCAAAAACCCAAACTTGATGAGTCAACACAAAGTGATGTTTGAAACAACCTTGGCGCAAAATATTTACCGGGCAGTACTGAATGAGGATTTAAAAGTGTTCAAAACCGCAGGACTGGAAGAGGAAATGACTAAAACTGAGATTCTAAAGGCTTACACGTTTGAGGATACCATAATGGAGGAAAATTTTGAAACTGGGGAACTGGAGCATGTTATTGTTGCCAGCATGTATACCCAGAGTGCCATCACATCACTTAAAGTATATCAGTCCATTGAATTTGATTCAAAGAAGGGTTCTTTTACAGCTAATGTAACTTCAGCCGCAGTAATGGGGCCGATTTGGGATGAATGGGGAAATATCGTAAAAATGAAACCGCTCTTCTGGGTCAAGTTTTAAAAGGCAAACTCCCCAACTCCACATTCCCACCCGTAACAATCAAACCCACCCGTTTGCCCTTGAACTTTTGAGGTTCACGCAAAATAGCGGCAAGAGGAACAGCACTGGAAGGCTCAATTATGATCTTCATGCGTTCCCAAATCAAACGCATGGCCTCGATAATTTCAGATTCACTTACTGTGATGATCTGACTTATATGTTCTTTAATGATTTCAAAAGTGAGGTCTCCCAGGTTGGTCTTTAATCCGTCGGCAATGGTGTCGGTGGTCTGGTTGGTTTGAATGGTTCCTGCTGCAAGGGAACGAAAGGCATCATTGACGTTCTCAGGCTCACTTCCAATAATTTCCGTGTGGGGTGAAAGGTAATGGCTGGCAAGGCAAGTGCCGCTCATGAGTCCCCCTCCGCCGACAGGTGCGATCACAATATCCAAATCTTGTACGTCTTCCAAAAGTTCTTTTGCAGCCGTTGCTTGTCCGGTAATCACCTGAAGATTATTGTAAGGATGAATAAAGCTGGCCCCAGTCTCCTGCAGCACTTTATTCAAGGTCTCTTGTCTGCTTTCAACAGCGGTCCCGCAAAAAGTAATTTGGGCACCGTAGCTTTTTACCGCTTCCACCTTTACTTTAGAACTGTTTTCTGGCATTACCACATAAGCCTTCCGCCCGTTATCTCTGGCAGCCAAGGCCACGGCTTGGGCATGATTGCCAGATGAATGGGTAGCAACACCGTTTGAGAGCTCATTTTCCGTAAGGCTCAGCAATGCATTGGTTGCACCTCTGATTTTGAAGGCTCCGATCTTTTGAAAGTTCTCACATTTAAAATGGATAGAGCAACCCGCTATGCGATCGATGCTTTGGGAAGTATAAACCGGCGTTCGGTGAATAAACGGCTTGATCCGTTCGTGCGCGGCTTCAATTTCTTCAAGAGAAGGTAATGCCATTACTCTCACGAGATCAATCGACGGTGATAAGTCAATTGCCCTAAATGGTAGTTGAGATGGGTAGCCAAGTGGGTAAGGAAGAACTCCGTGGACATGTTCTCACGCAGCACATCGATGGGAAATCTCCTTGCAAGCTCCTTGTCGTCCATATTATTGAGTGTTGCTATTACGACTGCACTGGTTTCATCTATGAGCGTATATAGCTCCGTCCTGCTTACATTTTTATCGGTGAACTCGGCATCTCTATCTCTTGTGAAACCGCTGTTTCCCAGTACTGCACCAATGAAGTGTTTCAAGTTGCCACAGATGTGCAAGGCCAAGTTTCCGCCCGAATTATTGATCTCCGATTTTACCTCCCAAAGTAAAGCCTCCGTCTTATACAGTTGAATCTCTTCTTTCAGCTTCTGAAGATCCCTTTCAAAAATTTCTTTTAAGGTAGCAAGCATCTCTTTGTATTTATACGATATGAACTCCGTTGGACGGAACAAATGTAAATATTCTTCTGAGCAGGTAATTTATTGTCTTGCTAATTCCCTTTACATTCTCTGTGGTGAGGTGAGATTTGACCGTTTTAAATGTATACTTTTGTCAGGTTAAAAAGTGCTGAAATGGTCAAAAAGAAGCCCCTAATATTGGTCACAAACGACGACAGTATCAATGCTGCTGGAATAAAGGCGTTGATCGAAACCATGTGTGAAATTGGGGAGGTCGTGGTGGTTGCACCAGGTAAGCCTCAATCAGGTATGGGGCATGCCATTACGCTGGAAACCCCACTGAGGCTCAAAGAAATATTTAACAAAGGACATAAAGAATATATCTGTTCAGGTACTCCGGTCGATTGTGTGAAGCTCGCTGTCAATGTAATTCTAAAGCGCAAGCCCGACTTATTGGTATCCGGTATCAACCACGGGTCAAATTCTTCCATCAATGTGATCTACTCTGGAACAATGTCTGCAGCTATAGAGGGGGCCTTAGAGGGAATACCTGCAATTGGCTTTTCGTTGCTGAATTACGCGTATGATGCAGATTTTACCCTGGCACAAAAATATGCGAAGGCGATCGCTTTGAATGCCCTCGAAAAGGGGATGCCGCGTGGAACTTGCATCAATGTTAATTTCCCTTCGTTAATAGAGAAGGAAGTTAAAGGAGTCCGAATTTGCAGACAAGCGAATGGCAATTGGCAAGAGGAATTTGACGAACGAAAGGATCCGGCAGGCAGGAAATATTACTGGCTCACTGGCGTTTTTGTTAACTACGATAAAGGCAATGATACGGACGAGTGGGCTCTCGCCAACGGGTACATTTCTATAGTGCCGGTACAATATGATTTAACTGCCCATCACGCTGTCCCGTTCCTGAATGAGTGGAGCTATGAAATTTAATTTCAATACGATTTATGTAGGCCTGACTGGTGGTCTGGTTCTTCCCACGCTACTGATGTATATCTATTGGCAAGTGAACTACGATTATATGGATCTGAACAAGTTTTTTGCCTTCACTTCGCGAGGGGAAATACACATCAAGTTAATCAGTTTGTTCACCGCCCCTAATCTGGGACTTTTCTTTCTGTTCATCTGGAAGAATTACAATTTAGCCGCAAGAGGTGTATTGGGGAGCACGTTCCTTTATGCGCTTTTGGTCCTTATTGTAAAGCTAGCGGAGTAGTGCGGGAGAGTAGGGAGTTGGATAGGTGGAATAAAGGAATACTGGTAGGTTGGAATACGGGAATACGGGAATACGGGAATATTGGGATATTGAGGCGTACTGATTTTCAAAAATGCTTAAATATTGAAACAAAGGGCCCTTCTGATGAAGGAACGAAAGAACATCAATAGGGGATTTGAAAAACTTCGGGTTTGGAACGAGGCGGTGAACGTTTATGTGGCAACTTGTGATATTTTTAAGGATTCACCATTCGAGCTGAAAAAAATTGCTTCAAACGCAATTGACGCTGCCCAGAGTATATCGAGAAATATTGCTGAGGGTTACTGTAGGAAAGGAATTAAGGAATATTTACAGTTTCTCAATATTGCCTTGGCATCTTCAGGTGAACTGCATTCCTGCTTACTATCAAGTTTCAGAGCCCAACAAATTACGGAACAACAATATGAGCACATTGACCAGATACACTATAAAATGGAAAATCAACTGATAAAGTTGATCGAATCAATTCAGATGAAAATGAAAAAGAAAGACTGGGATTCGTCCTTCGCAAAATAATCAACGCATAACACACCCATGATTCCAATGTTCCAGTATTCATTCACTATAGAATTCAACTTTTCCACCATTCCATCATCCCACAATTCCACCATTCTGATATCCCAAAATTCCTCCATTCCACCTTTCCAATATTCCAAGACTGCTCCATTCCATCAATCCCATACTCCACCATTCCAATATTCCAATATTCCACCATTCCACCATTCCACCATTCCACCATTCCACCATTCCAATATCCCAATATTCCAGTATTCCAATACTCCAC
>JAESRW010000059.1 GCA_016764395.1 Flavobacteriales bacterium | reverse complement strand
CCGCCTGAGGCGGACAAGTATGGGACACCTGGTTGTGGAAGGCTTTTGGGAGATGCAGTGCACGGAAGCGTTCTGGAGAGGGTGGGTTTCATGGTGGTGGTTTTACGGTAGTTTAATTGAGCATCAACCTCCACGGGGTTAAATAGGAATTGAGAATCTTTGAATGCATTGTCAAAAGTTATTTGTTTACTCTGGTCCTTACCGTATGATTACCCAATCAGATAGAGCTAATGTAATTATTACATCATTCCATAACTCATAACTGGTCAAGTTTGGTTTCACGCTCAGAACATTAGTTTCAATCCATTGCTCACCCCCCACCGCAAAGAATTTCGCCTTATATCCAATTTCCTCATTGGTCGCATTCTCAATCTTCAGCATAATGGACTCATTGACACTATCCTTCACTGTTTGAGTTACTTCTATATTAATCGTTTTTTTGGGGTCGCTGTTCTCATCCGCAATTCTCAATGAAGCTATTTCATCTGATACTATGTTTAATTCAATGGCTACCTTTTCCCCAGTGTAGATTTGAAGAACATTGTCTTTTACTAAATAGGGGGAAGTTTGAACATTTTGTTCGTAGAAATGTTCCTTATCAACGAAGAGTTTCAGAACATACTCTTCCCTCAAGTACTGCTCATTTTGGCCTATCGAGTTCTGAGACAATAGGATGAAGAATAGCATTAAGAGTTTACTGGTCCTCATGGTTTTTCTCAATTCTATTTAAAGTGTGTCACCACTAATACCTTACAATCTTTCTTATTAATTTCAGCATAAACCGTTCCTCCAAGCATCCCTTCATCCAATGTGCCGCTTACCACCCAAATACTATCATCCTTAATGGTTGCTTGAAATGGCTTTTCCTCGTATATCTGTTCTCCATAGATGGGCAACCAGATGGCCTCTGCTATTGCAATAGCTGTTTTTTCATCTGGGATATAACCATCAATTTTTGGATCGCTTTTCTGTGAGCTTTCATCATGTTCGCAAGAAGAAGCAAGGAGAATTGTAGTACAAATTCCTAGAATTCTGAATAGCCTATTTTTTTTCACGAAACTTCGCAAACTAATGATTTCAAAATTAGTCTTGGTATAACTATTTAAAAGGGAAATTTAGGTGTTTATTTTTTATCCTCCGTCCATACTTTATTCTCAACAGCCTCGCCACCTGTGACTAATGGTTTCAATATATTATGCTTTATAAATTCCCAAGCACCATAGGTTGGTTCATCTTTGGGGAGTTTTGCTCCATCAATAGTATTAGCTCTAGTACCTCTAGGGACATTAGGGTCACTTGGAATATCGGTTGCTACTTCCGAAACAAATACATCCAATGGGTCGTATTTTTTTAGCTTGCCTGATGGGGTCGCCACATATAAGTCTTGTTCATATTTTTCAGAATATTCCAAATCAGCAGGGCTAAACCTCTCACCCCCCCACCCCTCTTGATAGGCTCCATGAGTATGTGCGGCTGCAACCCTCTCATAACCGCTCCCTGAAATTCCTGACAATCCTCTTGTACTTGGAGTGACACTATGTGCATCCCCAACTGCAGGCTGAACGTATGTAAAATAAGTGTCATTACCACTTGTTACTTTGTAAATAGTTGTGCCGTATTCCTTATCATTTGCTATAGAGTTGTCATTGTACGTTTTAGCAAAATCAATTGCCGCCTCGTCAATGGACTTGAAGACATCACCAGGTCCTTCTCCATCTACATCAATATACCTGATTGGGTTATTTCCTGCGAACAAGTAAGGTGAAAGATTTTGATACTCTCTTTCCCTAGGGTCAGTACTCATGAACCGTCCCAACCTTGAATCATACATTCTAGCCCCAAAGTCATAAGATTCCCCATCCGCATTATGGAACGAGAAATCTTGCTCCATCTCATTGTATCCATATTGGTACCCAGTCCCATTATCCAACCCAGTCATCAAGTTAAACGATTGCCCCACTCCTGGACGCTTCATCCCAAAGGCGTAATAATTGTTATAGTTGAGAATCTTAGCCGTACCATCCGCATTCTTCTGGTCGGACACCACTACGCGCACCGAGCCTAAATGATCTCGCTCTTCGTACTTTTTTTTGGTTTTCGCACGCTTTCCATAGCACGGTTCCATTGAAAAAAATAAATCTCCATTAGTCCCTTGGTTGTACTGGTATGTAGCGTTTTGAGTGGTCATATTTAAGGTTTACAATATACACACTATTAGCCGATTGGATTCACTTTTGTCGGTGGCTTGATAGTAGTGAACGCATTGGCGCATATTCTTGAGCATTAACGAGCATTATGGAGCATGAAGTCATCTAGTTTAGGTTGACTTGATGCTGTTTGGTGCCTGTCTTTGTCTGGGTTTTGTACCGCTGTTGTCTGTTGTGAGGTTGTATTTAGGGCGATTTACTGGCATTTCCTCGTCTTTACATGACTTTACGTGGCTGAACTGATGCCTGCCTTTTTCCCCTGCGGTAGATTCGTCCTATAAAAAATCATTATTGATCATCAATGATCATCACTTCTTATCAAGGGGGGTGTTGCGATAATATACTTTTAGCTCCATGAACAACCAACTACCATTTTATTATCCGCCCTTGACCAGAACCCAACTGGCAAGAGCTTACGGAGTGGATTTGAGAACATTTAACAAATGGGTAAAGCCATTGTACAGAACCATAGGCAAGCCCAACGGCAGACTGTTTACACCCATGCAGGTAAACCAGATCGCACAGCGATTGGGAAGATTTGACCTTAAAAAGATACAGCAACAATGAGGTTCACTTTTGTCATTAGTGAACTTGTGTTTTCGCTGTGTTTCAACACGTTAGCTGTTTATCTGTTTACAGAGTATTCACTTTTGTTATTAACTGATCTAACTGAACGAAGAGCATGAGTTTACAGGGATGCAGAACAACGGCTGATTATTTGAACTGGAACGATATGTTTGTTTTGGTACAGAAGCTGAACCGAGACGGTAAACACAAGCTGGCTCTTTTGGTGGCTGCGGGTTCTTATACGGGTTTACGGATCTCTGATCTGCTTACCCTTCAGTGGGATCATCTGTTAACCAAGCCGCATCTTATTATTACCGAACAAAAGACTTCTAAGCGAAGGCGCATTAAGATCAACGGGGAGTTGCTGGAGGTTTCCAGGAGTTTGTTCGATAAGTGCAGGGTACAGCGCATGGATGAACTCATTTTTTTGAACAGTAAAACAGGCAAAGTGTTTACCGTTCAGCATTTGAACCGATTGCTAAAGGTCATTAGGATAAAGTACCGCCTTGAGATTGATAACTTTTCTACCCATACACTTCGCAAGACTTTCGGACGGCATATCTGGGAACAGAGCGGGTATAGTGAACGGGCCATTACTTTACTTTCAGAGATTTTTAACCACAGTTCCTACCGCATTACAAGGCGTTACCTCGGCATTAATGATGAGGATATTGATTCGGTGTACGAGTTGTTGTAAAACAGCCCCCGGTTTGGTTGATTAATCTTTTGAGGTGGGTTTTATGGTCGGGCTATTCATCAATCAAATTGGGGGTAGGCGATCCGCCGATTGAGGAGACGCACGGAATATAATGTTGATACGGAGTACTAATGTTTTCCCGTGCGGAACCTCCAGGGTGTTTTTCATTGGATTGGCAGCGGTGGGTTGAGCGGCTATTTTACATAATGTACATTATAGTGACACTTTTTACCTTCTTCGTCATCCGTAGCTTTAGCGAAGGGTGATAATCAATTCAAAAAGTGTGCGCAGCGAACCTATAATGCACATTATGTAATTTAGCTTGGGTTTTCCGGGGCTGGACAAGGGAACAAAACAAAAGACAGACGATTTTTTGCCTTAGCAAACAATATGGATTTTGTTTTGTGGGGCTTAGGGATTGGGTTTATTCTTCGTAGTGGTACCTTGTCCCTTTTCGCTCTCCTGTTTTCAACAATAACCCTTCATTAACAAGATAAAAAAGGTCCTTTTTCAAGGTGTTTCGTGAGTGATGTTTAAGGGCCTCTTCAACTTCTCTCATTTGTACTTTTTTCTGCTTTTTGACAAACGCTAAAACTTCTTGCTGTCTTTGGTTTAAGTCTTTTTGCAGCTTACTGTACATTTCATATTTCGCCTCTAATCGCTTTATCAGTGTAACCAAGCAATCTAAGAAGAACAATACCCATTTGTCTATCCGCTCGGTTTTCTTGTATCGGTTTTTCTGACCGTCCATCAATGCTCTGTAGTAATCGTCTTTCCTTTGTTCAATGATGTGCTCAAAGGATACGTATTGGGTAAATTCATAGCCTTGGCGCATTAATAACAAGGTGGCCATTAATCTTGATAATCTTCCGTTGCCGTCCTGGTAGGGATGGATAGATAAAAATTCATAGACAAAGGCTGCTGTTATCAGTACCGGGTGCATGTCTGCCTTTGCAAAGCGCTGGTTTACCCAAAGTAATATTTCTTCCATTTCTTTGGCCGTCATGGCGGGTTCGGTAGTTCTAAAAATGGTTCTTTGTGTACCGTCTGGATAATTGGCTACTACCTGATTGGACAAGGTTTTGTATTTTCCTTTATGGCTTTGGTCTTTTCCGCTATGCTTTAATAATATCCCGTGTAATTGGTGGATGTACCTTTCCGTTAATTCTATGTCTTGGTAATTATCCAAGATGATTTGTAAGGTGTCATAATAACCTACTACTTCCTGTTGGTCTCTTGTGGTGAGCTTGGTGATTTTTACAGACTTCAATAATTTTTCTACTTCTGCATCTGTTAGGGTGGCCCCTTCAATTCGAGTGGAAGAACCAATGCTTTCTATGGTGGCTATTTTTCTAAGCTCTTTTAGATGTTTACTATGTTTTAACTCTACTGATGTCCAGGTTCCTTTAAAGCTGTCTATTACACTTAACTGCTTCATGATTTGCTGAAAAACACTTCCTGTAAACTCTAATTTCTGATTCATAGCGGTTTGTTTTATGGATATATCCATAACGTATCCAAATATATCCATAAAAGAATTATTAGCTAAATCTTGATATCACAATTTGTGATCTCTGTTTAAGGTCACAATTTGCGACCTTAAACATTATCCTATCAGCATGACTTCGCCAACCACCTTCGCATCTGCTTTGGTGGTCAATGGGCTTCGTTACCCAATGGATGGAATAATTCTAACTGCCTTTGTAAATCCCCCAGATCCTCTTGTTTGTATCGCTCTGTACTTCCTATATGTCTGTGGCCGGCCATGTATTGTACTTGTCTTAGGTTGTGACGGCTTAGCCAGTTTACTATTACACTGCTTCTGATTTGGAAGGCTGATTTTACTAACTCATTGCTTGATCTTAGTTCCCCTATCAACCAACGGATGATGCTGTGCATGTTTCCTATGAAAAGCATGTCCGCCCTTTTGGCGGGAAAAAACTGATCTCGTTGCTGTATATATTGTTGTATGGCTAAGATTTGTGATGCTTGTAGTTTTAAAGTTCTGCTGTTGCCCCTGCTTCCCGTTGGTATGTAGATGGTTCCTGTTTTTAGATTAATATGATGGGCTTCTAACTTTTTCAACTCTCCGGTTTGAAGACCCTGGTAGATCAATAATCCTAAGATCACTGTATTTCTCCTGTGGGTTTGCTTTTGTTTTTCTTCCCTAAAGCTCCAGGTAGGTTTATTGCTGTATTGCTGATAGATCTGATCTAGTTGTGCTGTACTTAACAGATCTCGTAATACTTTGCTGCCATCTTTTTTTACCCGTAGGTCTCTTGCCGGATTATTGGTTCGGCTTCGCTCACCACATGCTTTTCGCCTTTCTTGTTGGATTTGGTAGTTGTAATATTTGCTGATGCTGTTTAAATGCAGATTGATGGTGGTGGCTGTTATCTCTCTTTTCCTAAACTGATCTATAAACTTTAGCAGGTGGTTGTAATTGGCTTGGTTATGATTGACCCCTTCTGTAATGCACCAATTTTTAAATCGCTTGATATCTGCTAAATGTCCCTGGATGGTGCTTGAGGCAAGTTTCTGCTTTTGTAAATACTGCTCAAAGCTCATTGACAATATCCTCCTTGGTCTTCGACTTCTGCGGATAAATGCGTGTAAATCTGTGTTGACGCCAGGGTGCTGTGGCCTAAAAATTTACTGATTGGTTCTATCTCCATTCCTGACTGCAAAAGATGGGTGGCTATGGAGTGCCTTAAAGTGTGGATTCCTATTTGTTTATCAACCCCTGACTGCTCTTGTAAATACTTTATCCTGATGTAAATTCCTGATGATGTTAGCCTGCTTCCTTTCTCATTTATAAGTAATGCCTGGTTGTTAATATGGTTCTGCTTTTCCCTGGGAACTAAAAACCATGATCTGCCCCTTGTAATGTAGTTTTCTATGTCTTGCAGATTGCCTGGGGTTATGGGTACATATCGCTCTTTGTTGCCCTTGCCCTTTCTAACTATTATCAACCGCCTGTCTGTTAAGATATCACTTACATCTAAATTACTTCCCTCATTGCTTCTCAGTCCGCAGCTGTAAAATATGGCAAGTATGGCCCGGTCTCTTAACCTGTATGGTGTGGTTAGGTGTCTTTTGTCCGGGTAGGTTTCTATAGCACTGTAAAGGGCTTTTATCTCTGATTTGGTCAGTACTGTTCTTGGATGGGTTTTGTTTTGTTCTCTTGGTAAACTAAGCTCTAAATGATGGATGCCCGTTACGCTTAAAAACCTGATGAACTTATTGTATGCCAAGATCCCTTTGTTAATATGGCTATTGCTCAAGCCTGCTCCGGTGGTTTGGTTGCTCCTCTTTTTCCAYTGAAAATAAAAATCTYTGATGTCCTGTGCTGTGGTTTGCTGTATGGCCTGTTTTCCCTGTTGTTCAAGATAGTGTAACAGTTCTCTGATRTATATGGGYAGGCTCTCTACTGTGGTTTGTGCATATCCAAGWGTTTGTAACCAGGCTTTGTAATGCKCWRCTAACCTTTGATATTGATCGCTTTTCAATGGTAATTTCTTCATTCTTCGACGTTGCTTGGGTCAAGTTTTTTAGTGTGTGATCACGGACCTATACCTACCCCCCATATCCCCCCTTGTGTTATACTTGTTATACTTAAAGTGCTTCTCTGCTATTGACTGCATTCCAGTTGATTATGGCTGATTAAGTATAACATTGACCCCATGTTATACTCATGTTATACTTATGTTATACTTAAGCATTTACGCCTTTGGGGGTGTTATACTTCACTTTCAGATTCTCCAATATTTCATCTAAGATGTCGATGCCCTGCTGCAGTTCTTTGTATTCATCCCATAGCTTGATCATGTACTGGTAACCCATTTTCTGGTTGCCTCCTGACTTTTTGATGTAGTTCCTGGCATCCAGTTCACGTAAGTATCGGTTGACCTGCATGGGGTTCATTCTAAATGACTGGCGGATGTCTTTGGCATAGAAGCTTCCGGATTCCGGGGTAACATTATGATGGAGCAGGTGATCTTTCAGCCGTTCAAAAAAGGCTCTCAGCTGTGGGCTTAGTTCATCACTTTTGCTAAGCAGGGAYTCTTTGCAGAGCTGGTTGGCCCAGTGGACATCATTAAAATTTGATTCTATGTAGTAGTTGCCGTGTTTGTCCTTTTTCCAAGGTCTTTGTTTTTGATGCCAGAAGGTGATGGATTTGATAAGTGTCAGGTAGTGCTGGTTGGTTCTGTATTTTTTAAAGACATATTCCGGTATGATCAGTTCACGTGCAAAGGGGATGATGACTGATACCTTTTTTAATTGAAGCTGTGCGGTCTTAAAGGTGGCTTGTATCTGTTCTGTTTTTACTTTGTCTATTAACCCTGCTGCATGGTTTCTCTGGTGTTCGAGGATCTTYCTYTCCTGGTCMGGGGTTTCTTCTATTTGGATCAGAAAGCTCCTGTTTGCATTGTCTTCATAGATCCTGTCTTTGGTGGTGGCACCTGCTATACATGCAGGGCCCTCTACAAAGAGTTCTTTTTGCTCGGGTTCTCCTGTTTTTTGGTTGGTGATAGTGGTCCACTTGCTAATGGAGAGGTTGGTCATCAGTTCCCTGATAGGAAGCAAAGCACCATAAGAGCCTTCCAGGTCTTCTAAGAGTAAGATAATGTGTTTTAATACGCCTTCAAATATGTAATAGAGTGCGTTTTCTGTGATGGCGGTGATGTTTTTGTACTGTTGTTTGGGTACCAGCGATATGATCTTTTTTAAGAGATAGGTTTTCCCACTTCCGCTTTTGCCTTGTACCAGGGCATGTAAGGGTTCCTGGGACATTCTTGTCAAGTAAATAAAGTAGAGCAGCATGCCGTTTTGTTCCTGCCCTATCAGTCCGATTTGTTTTATGTGGTTGTAGGTTGTTTGCATCAGGTTCTTTTCCTTTAGCAGGTTTTCTCCTGCTCTGATTTGTTCTGAGGTAAAGGTTTCTTTGTCTTTGTTCTTTAAGGCTTCTTCCTTTTTTCTTTGCTGTTCTCTTCTTCCCTGGCGGTATTGTTCTAGCCTATTGGTCAGGTCGGTGATGATCTTGGTGATTGTTTGGCTGTTAATCTCTAAGGTTTCTGAGGCTTCTTGTATCAGCCGTTTTCTGCCACTATTGCTGTACAGGTCGATGGTGTCACGGTAGTCTTGGTACTGGTTATCCCCTTCGACACCGCTCAGGGCAGGCTTCCTTTGTATATGCAAGGTGACTCTCAGCCGTTTTAAGTTATGTAGCTCTATGCCGCCCCAGAGGGTTATTTTTAGTTCTGTGGTTTCGTAAGTAATGTTATCGCGATTTTGGGTGTCGAGTCTGCCTGGATCCTCGGGCTGTGCTGCCTTGTTGACGCCCTGGCCATTTTGTCTTTCATAGGAAGTTTTGTTTTGCTCACTATTATTATTGTTTTTAAAAGGTGTTCGCGAACCTCCTTTGTCGGTTTCCGATGAAAGAAAAACCTTTCTGTTGTCTATCAGTTCGGTAAGTAATTCTGGTTCGTGGCCCTGGGCTAAGCTGTTGATGTCCTCATTTTGGGGTGTTTGTACGGCGCTGAGTTTAATTCCAGGTTTCAGCTTTCCTATCTGGTCCTTGTATTTCTCTGCTGCTTTTTCCCCTGCCTGGTCTCCGTCAAAGAACAGGATCACTTCCTGTAGCTGGTGCAGTTCTTTTATGGCCTTTTCATGTTCCCCGTTAAAGCCGTTTGTTCCGTACAGGCTCAGCAAGCTGTATTTATCGGTGATGGCTTTACATTGCTGCAGGGTGGCGCAGTCTATAATGGCTTCTGTGATAATCAGGGTTATGGTTTCGGGATTCGGGTATCCGGGGTATAATCCCTGGTGCCCACCCGGTAAATAGTAGTGCCCTTCTTGTTGGGTATGTCTGCCGTATAAGCTTGCTACGTTGCCCTGTTCGTCTAAGAGAGGGAATACGATGCAGTCTTTGAAAAAGCTGTGGTGATACCCCTCTCTTTTTAAGCGGTCTTGTTTTAACAGGCCGGTGTGATAATAGCTTTCCCGTAAGTTTTTGCCTGCTTTGCGGTGGAATAAGCCGCTGTCGTAGCCTACTGTTATTTGCTTACTGTCCAATCCCCTTTGCTTTAAATATTCCTGTGCCGCTTGATAGGTGTTGATCCCCCTTGTGAAGTAGCCAAAGGCTTTGTTCAGTACTGCCGTTCTTGCCTCTGCTGTTAGTATTGGCTTGACTGGTTTTTGTTTCATTGGCTTTTGATCTGTGGTGATTGACGGGTTGATCACTGTCCCTTCGGCTCCCCTTCGACACCGCTCAGGGCTGGCGCTCAGGAGAACTTTTGCTTTTTCAATGGCCTCATGCTTGGTGCATTTTTCTCTTAGCTGTATAAAATCAATTACATCGCCTGTTCCAGCATGGCAGTTGGTGGAGAAGCAGCAAAAGGTATTCGTCTCACCGTAGATCTGAAAAGAAGGGGTTTTGTCGGGATGGAAGGGGCATTTGGCCATGTTGTTTTTGTCCGTCTTTACCCCGTAGTGGTTCAGTAGCGTTTGGATGGGGAGCTGTTGTTTGATGTGGTGGATTTCCATTGTGTGGATAAGTTTTTAATTCGTCTTATAAGTGCAAAAGAAGCCACAAAAGAAGAATTAAACAATGTACTTTGACAAAAAGTTATCAACAATAAGGCGATTTCATGCACAGTATAATCTTCACATTTGGTATATTCGTGTTAATAATTATTCTAAAAAGACTGTTTTATGGCTGCATTAGGAGAACGCATACAGCAACTGCGTAAAACAATAGGGCTTACGCAAAACGAACTGGCTAAAAGGATTGATGTTTCTCATACTCAGATGGCTCGTTATGAGATTAAAGGAGTACAGCCACCGGCTGATGTACTCAAAAAGCTAGCTGATGTATTTGATACTTCTATTGATTTTTTGGTGAGGGGGGATATCGATGATAAAGCAGCGGAGAGCCTGGAAGATGCAGAACTCATCAAGCAGTTAAAACAAATTGATAGCCTACCAAAAGAAGAAAAAAGTACAGTGCTGAAGTTTGTGGGGGCCTACATCAGGGATTTTAAAGCTAAACAGGCGTATGCTTCTTAATTGTAAGCACTGCTCTAAAGTATTTCTATACTCTCTCAAACAGCTTCTATGCCAGCAGGCAGGCTGAGGATGTTCACAGGTTCTGTTCTGCAATGATTGATCAAAGAACCAATACTTATTCTTTGTGCCGCTCATTGCATTCACGGCACACCGCGCTCAAGCGGGTGATGCAGTGAAAAACTATTGAATAACCTCTTCAGATTGCGGATAGAAAGCTATCGATGCAGTTTCATCATTGAATGGGAAAAATGTCATATACATATAAGAAGGGAAAGCACCCACATTCAAGTTCAAGACACTCTTGTTCGAAAAAACGTAGACTGTTTCACCTGCCACCAACCCTACTTTAGCATTAATTCGATTTAGATCCAATGATGGTGGAATTATTATTTTATCCATTCGTCCATATACAGATTGGCAAACCAATATTCCATTAAACCAAATCAAAATCTCATTGGTATCATCTAGACCAAATGGATTATTGCTAATCACCAGTTGCAAGTGCCTTGAGTTTCTAGACTCAGCTACTTTTATCTCATCCAGATCAGAATATTCATATATCATAGAATAATTAGACCTAGGTAATCCAAGATTATCCGAATTTGTACATGAATAGTGAAGTACCATAGTTAATATTACCCAAAACACACTTCTACTTAGCCTCAGTTCCATTGACGTAGGTTCTTTGTTCAGCAGGGCTGCCGTCAGCTTTTTTTCCAGAAATTGGCAGATCTCTACTTCCATCTGGATCAAAACCAGTTCGACGCCTTCTAAGAGCAGATGATGCTCTTTCAAAAAATGACCGCTGGGTGTTAATCTCAGCGTAGTCCGTTCTTCCTTCAAAGGCTACCACTGTACCTTCAATTTTAGCAGATAAGCTCTTGGCTAAGTTTCCTTCCTTAAAGTTTGTTGCACAATTACAAGTGTAAATCTCTAATGTAGCCTTATCAAAAGCTTCTGCACTTAAATTTTCTACGTCATCAATACCAAAGGAGAATTTATCCTGAAGCTTGGTTGTACCGTCTTTATCCTGATTAAATCCAAATTCGAGACTACCAGTAAACCCATGACCAAAAACTGCAGCATTGGTAATTTTATCTGACGTTCGCGCGTCTGATAGTCCACTTGACCCTGTTCCCTGGGAATTTAAATAGTTTGTAAGTTCCTCCGCGTTGTTCAATAGAACAAAATTAGCACCATTATTCCTTGCGACATTTTGTAACTCTTGAATATCACTTTCAGAATAACCGACATTCATGACCGCCAAGGTGGTCTTTTCATTAAACTCTGCCATTCTATAGGCTTTCAACTGTTTAATAGCTGGTTCTACGAAGTTATACTTGAACCTCTTGCCATCATATTCTCCTCCTACAATAACAATATTCTCTTCACCATTTGGATCAATCGTTATGATTGGCGAATTATATCCGAAATGATAGGGACTTAAACCAGGATATTTTATAGCCTTGGGGTCAATAGCCATCCACCTTCCCAGTCTCGGGTCATAAATCCTCGCCCCAAAATCATAAGATTCCCCGTCCGCATTGTGGAACGAGAAGTCTTGCTCCATCCCATTGTATCCATAGCGGTACCCAGTACTATTATCCAACCCCGTCTGTAGATTAAACGACTGCCCCACTCCAGGTCGCTTCATCCCGAAGGCGTAATAATTGTTATAGTTGAGAATCTT
>JAESRW010000058.1 GCA_016764395.1 Flavobacteriales bacterium | reverse complement strand
GAAGAATGGATTAAATCTGGGAACTCCATTACCTTCTGCGAACTTTACGCACTCATTAAAAAAGGTTGACAAGCCGCCGATTCCAACCCCAAGGATGACTCCAGCCCGGCCCATATTTAGCTTGTCTAAATCCAGTCCACTGTCTGCCATAGCTTCATCACAAGCCGAAAGAGCAAACTGCGCATAAAGATCAAGCTTACGTGCTTCCTTTCTATCGAAATAGTCTAGGGGATCAAAGTTCTTAACCTCACACGCAAAGTGTGTTTTGAACTGAGAATGGTCGAACCGCGTTATTGTGTCAGCGCCACTGACTCCATCTGTGAGGTTTTTCCAATAATCTGAAACGCTTTTACCAAGCGGGGTCATAGCGCCAAGACCTGTAACGACTACACGTCTTAACTCCATATGTGAAGAAATTTAGTTGGTGCTGTCTTCAATATACTTGATCGCATCACCTACAGTGCCGATTTTTTCGGCTTGATCATCAGGAATTGCAATATTGAATTCTTTTTCGAATTCCATGATCAACTCAACTGTGTCCAGTGAATCAGCTCCTAAATCGTTTGTGAAGCTAGCCTCTCCCGTCACCTCGCTTTCGTCAACTCCTAACTTATCAACAATTATTGCTGTTACTTTCGAAGATACATCTGACATGATAAATTATTTTAAGTCTGTTTAGACCTTGTTATTATTTTTAAGTGGTGCAAAGAAATAGATTTTAAAAAGAAAAACCAATGTTTTTTAAATTATTAATCAGGGGTTCTACCTCCTTAGATCTCAGTCCAGAAGGGTTACTCAAAATAAGTAATAATTTCCTCGATTGGCTTGCGATTTATATCTGGCACCATGGTGTCTTCAGCAGGATATCCAACAGGAATTAACAAGAAGGCCCGTTCATTTCTAGGTCGTTGCAGCACCTCAGCCAGGAAGTTCATTGGGCTAGGCGTATGTGTAAGCGAACACAAGCCGGCACGATGGATCGCAGTCAGCAACATACCGGTTGCGATTCCAACGGATTCACCTACGTAATAGTTATTGCGTTTCTTTCCATCAACAGTTTCGTAAACTCTTTTAAACACCACAATTAGCCAGGGCGCAATTTCCAAAAAAGGCTTTTGCCAATTGGTTCCAAAAGGGTTAAGGTCCTTGACCCACTGCTCACTCATCCTTCCTGAATAATTCTCCTTCTCCTCAATTTCAGCTGCCTCCTTGATCTTGGATTTCATTTCAGGATTACTGATGAGGCAAAAAGACCATGGCTGTTTATGTGCACCAGATGGTGCTGTAGATGCCGCTTTTATAATGTTTTCCAAAATTTCCCGGGGCACGGGGCGGTCAGAGAATTGACGGATACTCCTGCGGGTGTTCATGAAGGAATAGTTCTCTATACTTCGAGTCAACATCTCTTCCTCTGTTAAATCCTGACCTTCAAACGGGATGAACTTGCTTTTGACCATAAGTTTGCGAATATACCAAATGCAACCCTCACTTTGAAGAGAAACCAATTGATCTAAATAGCTACATTTGATCCATCAGTATCACTAAATTATCATGCGGAACATATGCATATTTGCTTCAGGAGGAGGAACCAATGCGGAAGCAATTATTCAGTTTTTCTCCGACAAACCCTTGGTTAACGTTTGCTTGATTGTGAGCAGTCGAAAAGATGCGTATGTATTGAAACGAGCTGAAAATCACCATATTCCCAGCTTGGTATTGGATAGAAGCGCATTTCGAGAAACAGAAAATTTACTGGAAACCCTAAAAGAGCACGCTGTTGATCTTATCGTATTGGCTGGTTTCATGTGGCTGGTTCCCACTTACCTCGTTGCTGCTTATCCCAATAAAATTGTAAATATTCACCCCGCTTTATTGCCAAAGTACGGTGGAAAAGGAATGTATGGCTCACATGTACATGAAGCAGTAATTTCCGCTGGTGAAAAGAAAAGCGGAATTACCATACATTATGTGAACGAACATTATGACGAGGGTGCTATAATAGTTCAAGCAACGTGTGAAGTAACTCCAGAAGACACTCCTGAATCCTTAGCTGAAAAAATCCATCAATTGGAGCACCAACATTTTCCGCGCGTTATAGAAGGAGTGATTTTGCGCTAGAAGTTTAAACTATTCATGGCACAACAATACCGCTATTGTTATGGATGGCATTGTTGATAAGAGGGACCAAAAAACAACCTCTTTTATTTGTGATTATCCTTCCAGGATTGGCTAAATGACTTTACTGCAATTTGGGGAAGTTTTCGCTTGTCACCCCATGCTTTTTTGAAGAAAAAGGAGAGCAACGTGTTCTTTAGCCCAGCACTTACGCCGTCCATTAGTTTTCGTTTAAGCATACCTTTCTTCCAAAGGAACATGGATAATTTCTCGACAGTGCCCGAATTGCCGGCTTCCACCGCCAGACTTCGATTGTGGAGCAACATTTTGTGAAGGTCAATCTTAACCGGGCATACCTCAGTACATTTTCCACAAAGAGAGGAAGCTGAACTTAAATGCTGGAATTCTTCCATGCCCCTAAAGTGTGGGGTTATAATGGATCCAATTGGGCCACTGTATGTTGTGTTATAGGCATGTCCGCCGATACTCTTATATATAGGGCAACCATTTAAACATGCCCCACATCTTATGCAGTTCAACGCTCTTCTCAATGCCCGTTGACCCAGTACATTTGTCCTCCCGTTGTCCAGTAAAACAACATACATTTCCTCGGGCCCGTCAACTTCGCCCTTTTGTCTTGGACCAGTTATTATCGAGTTGTACGCTGTCATGTGCTGACCTGTACCATGTGTTGCCAAAAGGGACCAAAAGAGATCTAAATCCTCCATGTAAGGAATCATCTTTTCTATGCCCACTATGGCAATATGAATTTTTGGGTAAGAGGCAGTAAGTAATACGTTTCCTTCATTCTCAGTGATGGCAACACCTCCAATATCGGCTATTAGAAAGTTGCCTCCGGTAACACCGATATCAGCTGAGGTAAACTTTTTTCTAAGCACTTTACGTACATGAGCCGTAATGACTTGCGGTGTACTGTCAGGAGGTAACCCTTCCTTCTCGTGAAATAATTCTGCCACATCTTCTTTAGACTTGTGCATCGCAGGAGTCACAATATGGTATGGTGGTTCTCCTGCTAATTGCACAATATACTCTCCAAGGTCCGTTTCAACAGACTCAATGCCCTGCGCCTCCATATGTGCATTGAGGTGAATCTCTTCAGTAGTCATTGATTTGCCTTTCACCAACATTTTTGCTTCGGCGTGGCTCGCGATCTTAGAAATGCTAGAAATAGCGGATTCCGCATCAGTGGCCCAGATAAGCTTACCACCATTACTGGTGAAATTCGCCTCAAACTCCTTTAGATGCTTTTCGAGGTTCTCTACCGTTTTGGCTTTTATATGTGCGGCTCTTTTCTTGGCAAGTTCCAGGTCAGCATATTTGCCTCTTCCCTTAACAACGGTATTGTCATACTGTAGAATATTAAAGGCTAATTTTTCGCGGTGGACCTGACTGGATGCTTTCTTTTCAGCGTCTTCAAGAAAGGTTTGGAGATTTTTAGACATAATTAACTATTAGCTCAAAACTATTCTTCTATCTTATCAACTACAATGCGATCTTCTCTGTTCGCCAAGTTCCACGCAGTGAAGAATACCAGCTTAGTGATTTTCTCCATTTTCTCAAAGTCTATTTTATCAACGGTATCCGTGGCCTTGTGGTAATCTTCGTGAATTCCGGTGAAATAAAAAATAACGGGTATGTTGTTACTGGCAAAATTGTAATGGTCGGATCGATAATAAAATCGATTGGGATCGTTAGGGTCGTTGTAGGTATAGTCCAGTTTTAAGTTGGTGTAATTCTCATTTGTTTTGGAGCTGATTTCATGAAGTTCAGAGCTCAATTTATCAGCTCCTATTAAATACACATAATTAGGGTCACCAGTGTGCTGCGTATCCACTCTTCCTATCATGTCAATATTTAAATTGGCGATGGTATTCTCAAGCGGAAATATAGGATTTTTCACATAATACTCTGATCCCAACAATCCCTTCTCTTCCCCAGCAACCGGCATGAACAACACGCTTCTCCTGGGACCATGGCCATTTTTTTTAGCCAGGGCAAAAGCTTCCGCCATTTCAATCACTGCCACTGTTCCTGATCCATCATCATCAGCACCGTTAAAAACGACTTCATCCTTTACCCCCAAGTGATCATAATGGGCGGTAATGATCAATATTTCGTCTTTTTTATCTGTCCCTTCTATAAAACCAAGGACGTTCTCCGAAGATAAATTCTCAACTTCCCTGTTCATACTAATCTTAAAGGCAACATCGAGTGTATGGCTAACTGGATTTTTTTTCCTGCCAATTTTCTTTTGAATCTTATCCATGCTTCCCTTTTTTCCCAATGATTCAAATAATTTTGTTGCTAGGTTTGGGGATATATAGAAGGTGGGAAGCTTGATCGATTTTACGGTATCTTCCTCCAAAATCAACTTTAAGCTTGGCTTTTCAATAAAATGCCGCCAATTATCAACATTGGTTTGGTAATCCTCCGAAATTATTATCAGCGCAGCCGCTTTTTTTTCTTTCGCAATTTTTTCTTTCAAGCGCCAATTGGTAGTCCATTGTGATGCGTTGTTCCCCCCCGTAATCAAGGACCTGCCTTTTTTATCCATCGGTTCACCTGCAAACACCACCAGTATTTTACCTTCAACATCCAAACTTCCGTAATCATTATAGGCTTTATCCTCAATGCCATAACCTAAAAACAACAATTCTTTGGTGCTTATATTAAGGTCTTCAAACCCCGGGAAGTAGTAAAAATCATTTATAAACTCATATTTAACACCCGCTGAGTTCATTGAAGCCCCTTGCGGGTGTTGTAGTTCAAGCGGAAACCTCTGATAATATCCTTCTTTAACATTGCTATTTTTTAGAGGTTTAATATTAAAGGAAGCGAATTGATTTGATATATATTCAGCGGCCATTTTTTGCCCCAGTTGTCCCGTTTCTCGTCCTAAAAAAGAATCAGATGCTAAAATGTGAAGGTGCTTGCTTAAATCTGTACTTTCAATGCTATTGCCATACTTAATTGCCAGAGAATCTACAGGACCAGAAGAAGCATGCAAAGATCCTATATATAGGACGCCCAGTAATATCAATGTTATCTTTCGCATTACCCGAATTATATAATTCAATTACAATCCCTGGTCTATTTTATCAACCCTTCCTTGATGCCTTCCCCCTTCAAATTCCTCGTCCATAAACGCATCTACTATATCTTTAGCCGTTTCTGTTGTTATAAATCTGGCGGGTAAAGAAACTATATTGGCATCATTATGCTGCTTTGCTAAAATGGCTACTTCGGGCTCCCAACAAAGGGCAGCCCGAACACCAGCATGTTTATTCGCTGCCATGCTAATTCCATTACCACTACCACAAATTAATATACCCCGATTTACATCATTATCTTCTGCCACTGAGTTCGCAACAGCATGGGCATAATCAGGATAGTCCGTACTTTCCTCAGAAAAAGTGCCATGGTCTTCCATCTCAAAGCCTTTTTCCTCCATGTACCTTTTTAAAGTCTCCTTTAAATCATAGCCCGCATGATCACTTCCTATCGCCAATTTTTTCTCCATACCTATGATTTATTTCTTCTTAAATTGCTAGTGATTAGACGTTGCAAATTTATAAATTCTCAGCCTTATGGCCTTTATATTGCTGTTAACATCTTGGTAGTAGAATGTTAATAACTAGTTATAATAAAAGTTGTTTTGTGTTTCCACATTATTGTTCAATTTTCTATTCCATTATTACAAGTTTAAAGCCCATTTATTTCCATTAAACATTCAACACAATTGTTAACAATAATTTAGGTTTTGAGTAATAAAGTTATGAATTAAATACATTACCAACACCTAGTTAATAAAACTGCTATATGTTAAATATCAGATATTTATAAAATAATATGTGTTAGTACACTGTTCATTGAATGTGTATAGCCATTAATCAAAGATCATCTCACATTATTTATAGTACCTATTAACACAACATAATTAATAAGATAAATTATATAAACTATATTAAATAATAATTGCTTTGGTTAATTGTTCATTAAACCTCATGAGTTATATAAATCAAATTTCTGTTATTGGCATGATAGCCTTTGGGTTGTTGTATTCTTCGTTGTCTAGCGGTCAAAACGAGATAGACCCTAATGGGTATAATTACTTCTATTTTGACAATGGAAATGTATCCAGTGAAGGAAACATGCGAAATGGAAAGCCGGATGGATATTGGAAAACCTATTATCAAGATAAAGTAATTAAATCGGAAGGAAACCGCAGAAACTTTGAGCTGGACAGCGCTTGGATATTCTATAATAAAGTAGGTAGCATAGTGATTGAAATAAACTATAAGAGTGGACTTAAACACGGATTAAAGAAGCGCTTTAGTGATGCAGGTATCTTACTATCTTCTGAGAACTTTGAGTCTGATAAAAAACATAAAACCAGTAAGTACTACTTTGAAGATGGTGGCATCCATAAAGTGGTTAATTATGAGACGGACTTCAAGCAAGGGAAGAGCCTGGAGTATGGCCCGGAGGGTTACATAATAACCGTTAGGAAATTTGAAAACGACTTCATGGTTGACCAGGAATTAATCAACAGAAAGGATTCCAAGGGATTAAAAAAAGGGGTGTGGAAACAATTTCATGAAAATGGCTTTGTAAAGCGGGAAGGGAAATATGTGAAAGGCAAGCGCCATGGATTTTTCAGGGAATATGCAGCGGAAGGCAAATTGTTAAATACATATAAATACGATTTTGGGGAGCTCGTTGAAAATGCAGTTGAATTTACCGATATAAAGGTGGATAAGGAATACTACCCAGGTGCGAAAGTGAAATCAGAAACAACTTTGGTTAACGGAGTTCCAAACGGTGTGTACAGAGAGTATAATATAGAGGGAAATGTTACGGCTTCAAAAATATACAGTCAAGGGCATGTGGTTGGGGAAGGCATCATTAATAAACAAGGGTTAAAACAGGATGATTGGAAGCAATACTATGTATTATCAATGCTCAATGATTCTGCGGGCGCATTGAGGGCCAGTGGTAAATATAAGGACAATGTAAAAGTGGGGGAGTGGATATACTATTATGAAAATGGAAGTATTGAGCAAAGAGGATCTTACAAAGCGGGTAAACCGGCAGGAACCTGGAAGTGGTATTATGAAAGTGGAAATGTTTTAAGAGAAGAGGATTTTCGAAACGGTAAAGAGAATGGTAATGTAGTAGAGTATAGTGATACTGGAAGTGTAATTACTCAAGGACAGTATATTAATGGATTGAAAGAAGGCATCTGGAATTACGAGATGGGTGATCACAAAGAGACCGGCGAGTATATTGATGGTCAAAAGCAAGGTTTATGGAAGGCTTTTTATTCGAATGGAGAGCTCAACTTTGAAGGAGAATATGTCGATGGCGATAGTAATGGAAAACATAAATTCTACTATGATAATGGTAAAGTAATGGAAGAACAATCCTACATAATGGGTGTAAGGGATGGAGTCTGGAAGAGATACGATAAAGAAGGAAATATTTCCATTTCCTCTCTTTATGAAGGCGGCCAGGAAATTAAAATAGATGGTGTGAAGGTCAAGCTTGATCCTGAAGGTGGAGAGTAAGAATTACTTCGTGATTGAAGTGTTTTTGTAGTATCTTGGGTTTAAATTTGAATAAGTAATTACAGTACATTGTGATAAGGCCACCCCATGAAAAAAGCAAATATATTAATAGTTGAAGACGAAAGTATCGTTGCCAAGGACATTCAGCAGACCTTGGAAAAACTAGGATATAATGTGATTGCTACACTTGCTGAAGGGGAGAAAGCACTCAAAGTGGTCAAGGAGATGCCCCCTGATTTGATCTTTATGGATATTATGCTCAAGGGAGAGATGACCGGTATTGATACAGCTGCTCTAATCCATAAAGAATATAGTATACCGGTAATTTACTTAACAGCATATGCCGATAAAGATACGCTGTCTAGAGCGAAGATGACACAGCCTCATGGGTACATTATTAAACCATTTAAAGATGTGGATATCCGTACTGCAGTAGAATTAGCACTTTATAAACACAAAAAGGAAGACAAGATTAAGAAAGAGCGGGATCTTTATTATTCGCTCATAAAATCAGATAAAGATTCTGAAGGTAGCATTTTTGTAAAATCTAAGTATCAGCTTGTTAAGGTAAAAATACAAGAGATATTTTTCATTGAAGCGCTTAAAGATTACGTAAGAATCAATACACTCGATAACAGATATATTGTTCATTCTACAATGAAGAGCATTAAGGATAAGTTACCTGCTTCCGATTTCKCCMGGGTRCAYAGRTCCTTTATAGTGCGCCTGGATAAAATTTCCGCTATTGAATTCCCCAATATCATTATCGAGCACGAAAAGAAACACATTCCAATAGGCAGTTCTTATAGAGATGAACTCATGAACAAGTTGAAGCTTGTTTAAGTAACTTTCAATAACTCAGCTCTTCTTGTTTGGATAGATTTACCAAGATTTCTGCGTCTTTGAATAGGTATAAAAATTTTGGAGTACCTGAACTGTTTAACGCCGCAGTAAGCTTTAGCGCTTCCTTTTCGTTTGCCCATTAATTTCATAATGTATTGATAGAAAGCTACCTATAATGAAATGTTTCAAAATTTAGGGCGTTAAATATTGACGTTTGGTCGCTAACTATTGTGGTCTTGTCTAAAACAATTAGGACTTAATATATTTCGCAGTATCATTGCTATGTGATTGAATTACTGCAGAAATTATGAAGTTGAAGAGTCTACTTGTTCTACCAATAATTGTCACGTTAGCGAGTTGTGATGGAGGGGTTAAAGATCCCAGTAGCATTGGAGCATCAATCGAAACTTTTGAAATGCTCGAATCGGTGTTTGACGGACCTTATAGCAGCAGTGTTATTAAGGATAAGATGGATGAGGTCTTGGCCTTATATGAAAAGGAAGCTAACCAGGGTAATTATTTAAAAATTGGTAATGCATTAGTAGACTACAGGAAGGATAGTAATGGGAGTTTCAGGGAGATGGATATCATTAACCACATGATCGAATCGAATACAGGAGAAGGTGGTGTTTCATTTGATGAACAGCTCAACAGGAGCGTGAGAGCGATGAAGAGAGAGTTGGCTGAAAAGTAAATGAATTCTTTATTTCATTTGATTATGGGTTAATGGATTAAGCCCCCGAAAGGGGGCTTTTTTTATGCCTTAAACGCTACACTAAAAGCATGTTGATCTGCTTCTTAATGATATCAACACTGTTTATCACTACCGTTACTTTGTCCCCCAGGGTGTATTTTTTACCCCTCTGCTGACCTTTGAAACAGTAATTGTATTTATCAAAGCGATAATGATCCCCATCCAGGTCACTTGCGCGAACCAAACCTTCACATTTATTGTCTTCCAGCTCAATAAAGATTCCAAATTCAGCAATTCCTGAAATGATCCCGCCATACTCATTTCCCACTTGGTTCACCATAAACTGAACTTGCTTAAATTTAATGGATTCCCTCTCAGCTCGTTCCGCTGCTCGTTCCTGTTCCGAGCAATGCTCGCATGCACTCTCTAATTCATTGAGCTCCTTTTGGTCAACTGGCTTCCCCTCCAGGTAGTGCTCCAGTAAACGGTGTACTATTAAATCGGGATACCGCCGAATGGGAGAAGTGAAATGGGAATAATGTTGAAAGCCGAGTCCGTAATGTCCAATATTCTTGGTGCTGTACTCTGCTTTTGCCATCGTTCGTATGGCCAAAGTTTCAATTACATTCTGTTCTGGTTTTCCTTTTACCGCTAGAAGTACTCCATTTATTGAGTGGGCGATCTCTCTCGGTGTTCCAATTTTAAAGGAGTATCCAAAGGTAGCAATGAACTTAGCGAATAAAACGAGCTTCTCTTTATCAGGAGAATCATGAATTCTGTACACGAAAGGCCTTACCTTTCGTTTCTCTCCCTCAATCGCCTTTCCTATTTTCTCCGAAACCAATTTATTGGCTAGCAACATAAATTCTTCTATCAATTTATTGGAATCCCGCATCACTTTGGGAATCACCGCCAATGGATGGCCTTCCTCGTCAAGCTCAAACGTAACTTCGGTTCTCTCAAACTTAATGGAGCCTTCAGTGAACCTTTCTTTGCGCAGCATCTTGGCAAGCTGGTCAAGTTTCTTGATTTCTTTAGATAAGGGCCTGTCATCAGTCTTGTCTTCGATGAGTTCTTGGGCTTGCGCATACGTGAACCGCATATTGGATCGGATCACCGTTCTACCGAACCATTTTTTTAAGACGGTCCCTTCGTCATTTATTTCGAAGATGGTCGCAAAGCTCAATTTATCTTCGTCGGGCCGCAGCGAGCACACCTGATTGGAGAGCATTTCAGGAAGCATTGGGATAACCCGGTCTACCAAATAAATGGAGGTGGCGCGTTCAAATGCTTCGATATCAATCACCGAACCTCGCTTAACATAATGTGAAACATCTGCGATGTGCACGCCAATTTCCCAATTCCCTGATTTGGTTTTTTGAATTGAAAGTGCATCGTCAAAATCCTTGGCGTCTACCGGGTCAATGGTAAAAGTAGTCACCGCCCTGTAATCTTTGCGTTCAGCTACAATCTTATCTGTAATTTCCGTAGGAATTTTGGCCGCCTCTGCTTCCAATGACTGAGGGAACGACGAAGGCAACGCATGTTCTGCAAGTATTGAGACCATTTCGGTGTTATTGTCTCCTGCCGCTCCTAAAACCTGCACCACTTCTCCAAAAGGGCTTGCCGCCGTATCAGGCCAATCCAGCATCTTAACCAACACCTTTTCTCCATTTTTACCGCCTTTCAATTTCTTGAGCGGTACAAAAATATCCACGTTCATTCTGGGACTATCGGGGATCAGGAATGCGAACTCCTTAGAAATATTGAGGGTTCCCACGAACTCAGTTCGCTTTCTCTCTAGAATAGAAATGATTTCACCCTCTAACCTTGAATCAGGTTTTTTCCGGCCCCGACTGAAATTGTGCTTCGGACGCTTCGCTACTTTTACCTTTACCAGATCCTGATGTAAAGCTGTGAGCGTGTTTTTGGAAGAGATATAGATATCAGTTTCAGACCCTTCTACAATTACAAAAGCCGACCCTGAAGTAGTCATATCAACAGTACCTTTTACAGCAAATGACTGGGTGTCCTCAGGGGTTCGAATCAGTTGGAAGTTTCCCGGCCTTACCTCTTTGAGTATCTTTTTATTGCACATCTCCGTTAAAGCAAGAGCTACAAGCTTTTTTTGGGCTTCATTATCGGCACCTATCCTCCTGGAGATTTGTTTGTAGTTAAAGGACTTTTTCGGATATTTGTTAAAGACCCTGTTGATTTTAGTAATAGAGACCTTATCCGATTTATTGGAAGGATTTTTGTGCCTTGTCATGAACTTGTAAGTGAATGTRTAAYCTGGGGTTAAAAAGGTCGAAAGTAAGGAACATTACACTGATATTGCCGTTATAGACAGGGCTTCTTTTGGCAAAGCCTGTTTTAATATGAAATGAGAGGAGATATTCGCTTAAAATATCTTGTGACTTGGCTATGCATTGCGCTATTAACTACAGCCTGCAATAATTCTTCGCGCAAATCTTCTTCAGATTCCCCATCTTCACAAAATCAATCATTTGAAGGAGGTGTTCCGCGTTCAGGTGGTGTGTTAGGGCCATCAGGTGGCGATTTCTCATCTAATAAGAAATCTGCATCAACTCAGGCATCATCCGATTCCTTCAAAGGGAAGAAGAAAAAGAGCGGCAAGAAAGAACCTAACACCGATTTCTCGACTTCTGGTTCAAAATCTACAAGCAGCGGTTCTACAGGTGATGGTTTTTCATCAAAACGTAAATCTAAGTCGTCTGGCGATGTAGATGATGCATTTAGTAGCAATAAAAAGAAATCCAGCACCGGAACAACTGAGGATGCATTTGTTTCTAAATCTAAGTCCAGGAGAAAAGCCAGCCCAGATGGTGGTTTTGAGACAAGGACAAAACAAAAAAATACGGGACAAACAGATGACGCTTTTAGTGCGAAAGTCAAAACAAAGAATACCGGGCAGATGGATGATGCTTTTGCAAGTAAAGTGAAACAGTCCAAACCCGGCAAAATGGACGACGCCTTCTCCACTAAAACAAAAACAGTCAACACAGGCAAGATGGACGACGCCTTTGCGGT
>JAESRW010000230.1 GCA_016764395.1 Flavobacteriales bacterium | reverse complement strand
AGGTCTTTGTCTTCTGAAAGGATAACCTTTTAACTGCTTTGCTCTTAATACACGCGTCCAAAGCACAATTTCAGATTTGGTCGAGTTGTTTCTTAGTTTGCGGGCAAATGTTTTGAGGCGTTTGTTGTAATTCCAGTGGTTATGTGGGCCTGCTTGGGTCATAAGTTCTTGCATTTTCCTCCCCCTGTCTCCCCCTCCAAGAGGGGGACGGTGACGTGGTGGAGGAGGCTTGTTCTTTTTATTTGTGGAGTTTACTTTATTCGGGCATTTCTGTTTGCATTGTTCCAAATAGTTTTAGATGATATAACGGACTAGCTTAAACCAGGTAGCGGTTGATCGCTTCTAGTTGTGTTTCACTTTTTTTTAGAACCTGTCTGTCCCCCCCATGGTAAAAATTACGTTTATAATGTTGAAAGCAATTTTTTGTGACAAACTTTTTAATCATAATTTAAATATTTGGAAATCATGAATACCAATTTACTTAAACCACGTTCATCTGGCTTAAATGTTAAAATGAGCGTAATGCTAAAATCATTAATGTTACTCTTAGTAATATTTTCGTTCAGTCGCTCGGCATCCAGCCAGTGCACGCTTCAACTCTCATTTACTGTTACGGATGCCTCTTGCAATACATGTGCTGACGGCTCTGTATCGGTCAATACATTACCTGGGAATGCACCTTATACTTATCTGTGGGCCAATCCTGCATTAGCTACACAAACAATTACAGGGTTAAGTGCCGGTAATTATTGTGTCACGGTAACCGATTCAAATGGCTGTGTTGCTAGTGGCTGTGCTGATGTATTGATTTCAACAACTGGTTGCAACGCCTCTTTTTTGCCTGTTATTGATACAACACAAGCGAACACTGTTTTTCTTGTTGAGCTTTCTACAGGGAATAATTTGAGTTATTTATGGGATTTTGGTGACAATAACACTTCGACGCAACAATTCCCAACCTATGTTTACAATACTTTCGGAATGTTTAATATCTGCTTAACTGTTTCTGATACGCTTTCCAATTGCGTTGATTCCTTTTGTATCGTTGTGGACCTTGATTCAATACAGAAAGCGTTTTTTGGATACACTGTGATGGTGGTTCCCGATTTGCTGCTGGGAGTAAACGAAGAGCATGACCAAACTGAAGCCAATATTTATCCAAACCCGACTTCTTCACAAGCCTTTATTCAATTAAAGGGGTGGAATAAATCGGTCTCCATAACTTTGCACAATGCAATTGGAGAAATGTTGGAGCACAAAGAGGTGTCTGTAGGACCAGGCAATGATTTGGTTGAGCTGGATTTGAACAGTTATCCCGAAGGGTTGTATTTCATCCAAATTGATTCCGGAACACGTACGGAAACAAAAAGAATAATGAAAGTAAAATAGATGTATTTTCCTTTACAGGACATTTTAAACTTTGGTATGCGAAAAGCGCATACCAAAGTTTTTTTGACATTTTATGCGCATTAATGACCGAATAATCGCTTTATGCGCAAAAAACGACAGGAAGGCACAATTTGAGCTATATAGGCTTTCTTTTAGCACGTTAATGGGCATTTGCATAAGGTACGAAGAGGATAAAGAAGATGCAGCAGCGCTACTCAATAAGGGTTTTTTGAAAATCTTAAACAATATTGGCAAGTATAGAAAAGACGTTCCCTTTGAAGCGTGGATTAAGAGAATCATGATAAACACTGGGATTGATGAGTATAGGAAAAATAGAAAGACCAAAGAATTAGTCTTGAATGTTGACCTGGAAAGTATGGAGTATCTGAACACCCAAGTCACGGTCGATTTTAATTTAATTGAGGATAACATAAATGTAGAAGAGTTAGAATTTATGTTAAAATCCTTGAACAAGGAATTACAAATGGTGTTCAATTTATATGAAATAGACGGTTTCTCGCATAAAGAAATTGCTGATAAGCTTGGTATTTCAGAAAGAACATCAAAACGCTATCTCTCAACAGCTAGAACAACATTGAGGGAAATGTTGATTAAAGCAACAGTCTCTTCCGATTCTTCGGAATATTGAGCTCAGATATGGACGATAAATCGATAGGTAATTTATTTAAACATAAGTTTTCTCAAAGAGAATTCAAGATGGAGGATGCCTATTGGGAAGATGCTGAGCAGCTAATCATAGAAGCAAATAGAAAAAGGAGGAAAAGATATGTTGCCTATTTCACGGGGATAATTCTATTATTAATTGTGTCTTCGTTAGGAATGTTACACTTTCAAAATAACAAAGAAACACAGGTGCTCACTAGCGCAAAGCTGGACTCCCCTATGGATGAGAAGGCACCCAACAGTACACAGCTGGACAATACGGTTTCCATTGGCAATAATAATGGGAGAAATAAACCACTGGTCACAGCAGATAAGAGCGGTGCTAGAATGAATAAAAATAGATCAGACGAGGAGCCATCTCAGAGTACGGTCACTATAAGTCATGAGAAAGACACCCAAAGTTTATTGGCTGATCCAAATGTAAATGCTGTTAAAGCAAATGAAAATACGTCAATTGGCAACCAGCCTCAAAATTCCATTGATAACGATAAAGAGCAGGCTAACAGTTCATTAAATGTCGCTTCTGAGAACGCGGAGGCAATGCGTATTCCAATTGACAAAACGGGAGAAACACAAATGCTCGCGGATATAAAGATGGCCGCTCCTGTAAATGAGACGGTGCCCAACGGTATCAAGGGTGACGATACGCTTACTCCTATCAACTATGGGGGTGATGGTAAAGCAGTGGTAATTGCTAACCATGATACGCCCATAATCAATGAAAGTGCATCCGACGGCCTGCCATCTCAAAGTACGCTCATTGGCGGCCAGGACATAGATCGTGGAAGTTCAACTGTTGATGTAAATGCTATCACAACCAATGAAAATATGCCAATTGATAGCTTGCCTCAACAACTCCTCGTTGGAGACAAAAATCATGCTGACGAACTAATAGACCTTGTTCCTGAGAGCACGGCTGTAATGAGCATTCCAATGGACAAAAAGAGAGCAACCCCAGTGCTCGCAAATATAGATATAGACGCCTCGATAGAAGAGCAAACATCCGGCAGTAGCAAAGTTGACAGTTCGACATCTATTAGCGATGCTGATCGGAGTGATCGATCAATATTCTCCGCTGTCGAGAACGGTGCTCTAATGAATAAAAATGCTTCGTACGGTATGCCATCTCAAAGTGATATAATTACCAGTCATCAAATAGATACTAGCAGCTCAACCCTTGATCCGAATCTGAGTGATATCATAACAATTGAAAATCCACTTACGTTAGGTGATGAAAATGAGGTTAACGACCTGATTACTCCCCAAAATAAGAGTGCTCAGGACAGTACATATGCCATCTCAGTGGAGAAGGATACAATTACCACTCTGCCTACTAAGGAGACTGAAGATGAGATACAGGGCATTTCTAAAAAATCACCTTTTTCAATTAGCATATATGGAGGAGCAGCCTATGTGGATAAACTTCTTATATCAGATCAGCCGTCCTATGATCAATACATAAACAGAAGAAAATCTGAAGAGCAAGCAATCATATCCTATTCTGCTGGAATAGAATTGGATTACACTTTTAACAACTGGGTTTTTAGTGCTGGCGTTGGGTATGATAAGTTGGGCGAGAAAACTAACTATCTCCCAAATGTGAAACAACAGATAAACAGTGCGGATAATAGCTACTGGGGAATAGCAAAGTTCAGTTATTGGGCAGCTGACTCACTCGGAAATCCAGTATTGGTAGAACTGATAGATTCCAATTATATTACTGTTTCAACTACAGATACAATGATTGTTCCGGATAGTAGTATTACTGAGCAAAATGGTATTACACAATTGGCATACATAGAAGTACCCGTATTAATTGGCTATGAATTTCACTTTAAAAAGATGTCAGTAATTGCAAAAACAGGTGTATCGCTCGCGTATCTTATGAGGTCTCAAGGTGATTATTTGAATCGTTCCAATGACCAACTGCTTAATATTGATACAAGACCTGAGCTATTAAATTCAATTGTGTGGAATGCGATAGTTAATATTGGCATCAAATATTCATTAAATGAACGCATATCACTGCTTGTACAACCCGTGTTTAAAATGAACCTCAGTTCAGTGTTGAAAAAGCAATATGACATATCTCAGAAGTACTATAGCTTGGGAGTTCGTTACGGTGCTAATTATCAGTTTTAAGGTTTCAATACAGTGGATTATTTAGTTAATCAAGTGGTTGAATTCCCAGATGCCTGGCATCCGAAACTTGAATCCAAGGGCTTACATTGGAATCCATTAGTATTTATTGTTTTGTAATTCCCAGGGGCAGGGCGGCCAAAGGACGGAGGTGCTCAATCTTCCACCCTACATCACCACCACCCCAATACCTTCCACCACAACAAACCAGGTCCAAGCCACACCAGCATATGGAACAGGGAAATGAGAAATCCAACCCTGAACCACTTTTGAGGACTGATATATCCGGCACCAAAGTAAATAACTACGGGGCCTGTTGAGTAGTAAGTGAGGCTGGCGCAGAGGTTAGAGAAGTATGCTATAACAGCAACGGTTACCAAAGGTGGCGCAGATGCACTCAAAGCCAGGGCAAAAAATATACCCACCATCGCGGCGATGTGGGCGGTGAGCATAGAGAAGAGGTACATGGAGTAGAAATAGATTAATCCAATGAGGACAACCAGCATGATACCTTCCGAGTTCTGAATAAATGAACCCACGTGATCGGCGAACCAGGTGATGAAGCTATATTCTTTGAGCATATTGGCCATGGTGAGCAGGCCACCTAGCCAAATCAGTGTGTCCCATGCCTTMTGGTTACCGATGATGTCATCCCATTTTTCGGTGTTGCTGAAYACCAAAATCAGCACACCAATCCATGCAACGGTGGTGGTRTGGATACCATGAAAAGTTTTGGTGGTCCAGAGGGCAAGCAASAGTACAAAGACCAATGTCATGATTTTTTCACCTCTGCTCCATGTGCCCATTTTGGAGAGTTCTTCTCGGGCTGATTCCTGYGCAGCGACGGTATCTTTAAGCGTAGGCTTAGAGATCCAYGAWACWACAATYGGAAGMAGCSCCAGGCCTATCAAGCCGGGTACAATRGAWCCAAGGGCCCAGGTACCCCATCCAAAGTCAATGTTGAATACGGATGAYGCMGCATCYGCCACYAGGGGATTGGCCGCCATTCCAGTTAARAACATAGCMGCTGTGATYARATTGGCATGCGCWCCTACCARGGTCAGRTAAGCACCCGCYCGCTCMGGACTTTTTATAGGATCAGAATTGAGRGCATTGGAAATCGATTGAACAATGGGWGCCAGGATSCCACCWCCTCTYGCSGTGTTTGAWGGYACRACRGGYCCYAACAAYAATTCTGAAATGCACAGTGAATAACCAAGCCCGATAGRSGATTTGCCCATTTTGCTCACAAATATCAATGCAATGCGCTTCCCTAAGCCGGTTCGTATGACGCCTCCCGCAATAAGAAAAGCTGCAACAACCAACCAAACAGTGGAATTTCCATAACCGGATAGCGCTTGTTTAATGCCAATGGTTTCCGTGATGGCCAATACCATGAGCCCCAACAATACCATGGCCCCCATCGAAAAAGGTCGTAGAATAAAACTGAGAATGACACCTAAAAAGACCGCAAATAGGTGGAGTCCTTGAGGAGACAGGCCCTCTGGCGTAGGCATCATCCACACGATGGTGGTGATCAAGGCGCATATACCTAACTTGGCGAAAGAGGACAATAGGTTGACGGCTTTAGTTTAGCTTAACGTTGTAAGATGGACCTCGTGAATCCCCTTTCATAATCCTCAAAGAAGAACACCTGTTTATGTCAAATTGATGATGTCAGATGTAAAATGGGGTGACCGTGTTTAAATTAAGTTGACTTTTTAATGAGCAACCTTGGAGATCAAATGCCACTTAGATAATCCACATTTGACATTTTCAATTGACAATGATCCATTTGATGTTTCTCTTATCTGATGTGCAAAAATGCAAAATAACATGGTATCTTATACGATAGATTGGTTTGAATGTGATGTTACTTAAGCTCAACTCCGTTCTTGAATTTCTTTTTGCTGTCTAATTCTCCATTTTCAGCATAGGCCTTCCATAACCCTGTTTTTTTTCCTTTGCTATAATTTCCCTCTTCTTTTAGCTGGCCACTTTCATAATATTTCTTGTAGCTGCCATGTTGAAGATCCGATTCCCAATAGCTTTCGGACTTTAATTTATTGTTGAAATAGTACGCTTTTTGTAAACCATGAATTTTTCCTTCCTTGTATTGATACTCCGCTGAGATATTTCCATCCATGTAATACCATTTTGTCACCGCTTTGGATTTGTCTTCCTGGTAAAAAGATTCCTCTTTTAGTTTCCCATTACCATAGTACTTTTTAGCGGGCCTGGTAATGCTGCCGATGGTGATCATGGTATCGCTATTGAGCGTGGTCTCATTATCTATTCTTCTCTCTTCCTCTAATGCTTCTTTATCCCCTGGTAGGTGGGAATGTCCTGCATGGGGATCTGCTACTTTTCCATGAGCACCGGGAGCATGGTTGTGGCCTTCGTGTCCCGTTTGAGCAAGTGCAACTGAGGTACAAAAGCCAATCATTAATAGGAAGACAGTTTTCATGTGGTTATATTTTACTTTTTATTAAGCGGCCGATAATAGCGCGAGTGTGTCTTTGGCAACTCAAATTCAGGTTAAGTTACATTAATTACCATTCAATCACTATTTTACCAATAGAGTTTCGACTGCCAAGTAATTCGTGGGCCTCGTCAATTTTATCTACTGGGAAAGTGCCACCTATATGTGGTTTGAGTACCCCATCTTCTGATAATTGTACCACTCCTTTCAAAGTTCTTTTGAGCGTATTGGGTTGATGATCTCCAATTCTCAGCATATTTACCCCAATGGTACCCGTGGAATTTAACAGAAACATAATTGGATGTAGAAACCCGAAATCAAATACCAGTTTGAGGTCCGCAAGAATGCCGCCTTTTTTTCCACTTCTTTCAGATACACCGTAACTTACAATGCGGCCACCATGAGCAAGCAGTTTTCTGCTCTTTTTGTAGTTCGTTCCGCCGATGGGGTCAAAGATAACATCCAAGCCTTCATTGCCCCGAAGGCTTTTGATTTCATTATAAAAGTCGGTTTTTCGATAGTTGATGGGGAAATCAACTCCCATGGTGCGTAAGTAGTCAAGTTTTTCGGCTGAACCTGCGGTCCCGTAAATAATGCATCCTTTGTTCTTCGCAAGTTGAATCAGTGCCGTACCCACCCCTCCAGCTGCAGCGTGTATCAATACGTGGTCGCCTTCAAACAGATTCACCATCTCATAAGCACAGTAATGCGCAGTACCATATTGAGTTGGCAATGCGGTGGCTTCAAGCATTGAAAAGCCAGTCGGAATAGGAGCCGTACCCCTGGCGTCGGCAACTGCGTATTCCCCATATCCGCCGAATCGTGTAAATGCCATGACCTGGTCTCCTACATTGTGTGTGGTAACATCCTTTCCTACGGCTTCAATGGTACCAGCCACTTCATAGCCTAGGATAGCAGGTAGCGGAGGCGCATCTTTGTATTGGCCATATCTCGCCATGACATCAGCGTAGTTCAGTCCAAAACTGGATACCTTGATCAGTACTTCATGATCCGCAGGGGTCGGTTGTGGAACTTCCCGGATTGCAAAAGCCTGGTTTGCATCGCCATATTTAATAAGTGTTACTGCCCTCATTCTTTAGCCCCTTCTAATACAATCACGATTTCCCCTTTTACAGTTTTGGCGGAAAAGTAATCTATGGCCTCTTCCACTGTTCCCCGATACGTCTCTTCATAAATCTTGGTAAGTTCTCGGCACACAGAAACACGTCGCTGGGAACCAAAATGCGTTGCAAAGTCAGCCAAGGTTTTCACCAGTCTAAAAGGTGACTCATAAAAAACCATGGTTCGCTTTTCATCAGCCAACTCCTTTATCTTTTTCTGCTTTCCCTTTTTGTGCGGAAGAAAGCCCTCAAAACAGAAATTGTGAAGGGGTAATCCAGAATTTACCAACGCTGGAACAAAGGCAGTTGCACCCGGAAGGCACTCGACTTCTACATCGGCAGCGATGCAATCTCTCACCAATAAATATCCCGGATCGGAGATGGCAGGGGTCCCTGCATCCGATACCAATGCAATCGTGGCACCACCTGCTATTTGATCCACCAGCCTTGCCGAAGTTTTATGTTCATTGTGCTGATGATGGGGTACTACCTTTTTTTGGATGGAGAAGTGCTTCAACAACTGGATGGTATGCCTGGAATCTTCCGCGAGAATAAAGTCCACTTCTTTTAGAATAGTGATAGCTCTCAAGGTGATGTCCTCAAGATTGCCAATTGGTGTCGGTACGATATAGAGTTTACCCATATTAGAGCGCTTTGATGAATCCTGTAATGAGCGTGAATACTTCGTCGTATTTTTGCATTTCTAAGGTCGCACTAATGTCGTGGACATCATGGTACGCCTGGTTGCCGCCCAGCGTGTAGATGAAAAAGGCTGGTACATCGCTCTCTGTAAAGAAATAGTGGTCGCTATTTTGTGCCTTGCCGCGCTTCTTGATAAGAGGGAGCAAGCCACCTTGTTTGTTTAGTTTTGAGATAATTTCAAATTCTTGGGTATGGATCGAGCCATTTACTACGGTAATACCCTCTTCACCATTGCCCATCAAATCAATGTTGACGAGAAACTTAATGTTGCGCAAGGGGAAAATCGGATTCTCTGTGAAATATTTCGATCCTACTAATCCGGCTTCTTCACCGGCAAAGGCAATAAATGCCACATCATATTTCATCGAATCTTGCTGATAGAAATGAGCAAGGTCAAAGAGCATAGAGACCCCACTTGCATTGTCATTCGCACCTGGGAAGTAGGTATTGGCCCCCATCCGTCCCAGGTGGTCATAATGTGCTGTAAACACAATCATTGAATCAGGGTGGCCATTGTCCTTGTAAGCAATTACATTGCGGGAAGTGTAATCTTCGATCCATTCGTTTTCAATGTTCAAGCTGATTTTCTCGACCGACTTATCGATTTTAGAATCCAGCACCTCGATCACCAATAGATTGGCTACAAAGGGGGATACTGTCCAGGTTAATTTTNGCTTGATTAATAGAATGCCTTTCGCATTGAATGTCCTTTTGGCCGCCACCATCAACTCCATGAGCTGGTCCGGTTCACTGTCTTGCTCTGTTATGGCAATAAAATTAAAGTCCCCGGTTTTGTTTAAAAACTTCTGTAATTTCTTCGGGGGAATTTCGAGTAAATCATTCAACCAGTGTAGCTGAAAAGTGCCATAAGTTCCTTTGGAGAAAGAGTTGACAATGAAATCGGAACCGGGAATCAGGGTCCTGGAATCTAGCGAAACTTCCATCGTTCCTGGGAACGTATTTACGTTGTGCTTGAAATCTTGAAAGAATCCAGTATTGTAGGGCTTTAGTCCCGTTTTTTTGAATTCGTTGCGAATAAATTCTGAGGCAAGGGAGTCACCATGAGATACGTACCCTCTACCGTGAAAGGAGGGAGACGATAGCGTGTCGATGATACTTCGGGCGTAGCCGCTATTCTGCGCTTTTGTTTCTGTTGCGCAAGTCAGAGAAATGAGAATAAGCCCGAATATGAATAACTTTTTGGTCATTGCTATTCCGCATACCTCTTTTCAATGAGTGAATAGAAAGAGATGGTACTCTCTTGCTCCTGGTCCCACGTATATCTGTCTGAGAGTTCAGCTCGAACGTATTTCAATGCTTCAGGTAAATGTAGGAAATCGTTTAGCTGGTTAATGGCGCTTTTATACGCTTCATCGTCACCATCAAACAATTCATTGATGAAGAGAAATCGCTCATTTATTCCGATCGCGGCGTGCAGGTCACTCACCCCACCCTTTTCTAATGTGTCAGCTACACTGGTATTTTCGTTAGATGGAGAGATGATTTCATTGATTGTCGCATTGACATTCTCATCTTCGGAGACCGCATCTTGTTGAGTAGGTATCACTGAAGGCTCAGATACTTCCGTGTCAACAGTAGAATTCGCTGATGCTTGTTCGGCTTCCACGGCTACGGGTTCCTGGATTTCAGTTTCTGCGTCGATGTGATCCTTTGGAATGGCCGTCGGTTCTGTGGACTGCGTTTGCTTGAGCACTTCTTCTTCTTCTTCCTCGATCAGGTATTTAAGGATAGAAACCGTTTCTAAGAGATCCTCTGAGTCTTTTAAAAGAGGGCCTAGTTCCTCTTTGTTGGTGACATTTTCCGGAGTCTCATGATCCTTCATCCGAATGAGCAGCAGTTTGATCTTGTTGAGTAGATCTGATTTATTCATCGTGACTTTTTATAATTTCCGAATGCGCGATTTGCTAAATTTGCAGGGTACAATTATTATGCAAAATAACGCAAAAAGGCGCAATGTTCATAGAAAACATAAGACTGGAAAACCCGCGGAGAGGCTTTATTGAGGTGATCTGTGGGTCCATGTTTTCGGGTAAAACGGAGGAACTCATACGCCGACTCAAACGAGCGAAATACGCGAAGCAACGTGTGGAGATCTTTAAGCCCGCTATTGATCAGCGTTATGATGAGAAAAAAGTGGTTTCACATGATGACAATGCCATTCATTCCACACCCATAAAATCTGCTGCTGAAATACTGCCCATGGCTACCAATATTGAGGTGGTGGGTGTTGATGAGGCGCAGTTTTTTGAAGACGATCTAGTGGCAGTATGTAATCACTTGGCCAATAAAGGAATACGGGTTATTGTGGCTGGCTTGGATATGGATTACCTGGGTGTGCCGTTTGGCCCCATTCCACAATTGGTTGCTACTGCGGAGTACGTGACGAAAGTGCACGCTATCTGTGTCAAGTGTGGATCATTGGCCAATCATTCCCACAGAATAGTAAAGGAGGAGACGTTGGTAATGGTTGGCGAAATGGAGGCCTATGAGCCGCTTTGTCGACTCTGCTTTTCCCAATTATATCCGCCATTGTTAAATCCTGAAACAGGATCTATGGCCAATGTGAGTAACGTTGATCTTGATTAATGGAAGTTACCTATTACAATATAGCCCGGATAACCAAAATTGTTGGCGGAAAGTTCGTTGGTAAAAGAAGCGATTTTAAGATTAAGTACTTGTTGATTGATAGCCGCAAGATTCTTCACGCCCAAGCTTCCTTGTTCTTTGCATTGAATGGTGAACGCCACGATGGACATGAGTATATCGCAGAGCTATATGATAAGGGTGTACGCTGTTTCGTCGTCTCTCAAAAGGTAAAGAACACGGATCATTTCTCTAAGGCCAATTTCATACAGGTAAAAGATACGCTGGATGCTTTACAGAAGTTTTGTGGAGCGCACCGTCAGGCCTTTGATATGCCGGTGATTGGTGTGACCGGAAGTAATGGAAAAACAATTGTAAAGGAGTGGCTGCATCAGCTCATGGTTGATGATAAAAAGATTGTTCGCAGTCCCAAGAGTTATAATTCTCAAGTGGGGGTGCCGTTGTCTATTTGGCAAATGCAGTCTCATCATGAGATCGCCATCATTGAAGCCGGCATTTCTGAACCCGGGGAAATGCAGCGGTTAGAGGCCGTGATAAAACCAACTATTGGCATCTTTACCAATATAGGGGCAGCGCATAGCGAGGGCTTCGAAAATTTGGAAGAAAAGGTTTTCGAAAAACTTAAACTGTTTGATAAATCTGAAGTGCTCATCTATTGCAAAGACTATGAAGCCATTGAGCAAGGAATAAAACAGGGAGCGCTGGACGAGGAAAATGGCTTGAAGTTGTTTTCCTGGTCGACAAAAGTGGAGGCGACCCTGACCATTACCCAAATTGAGAAAGGGCAATCGGCAACGGTTATCAGTGGGAAGTATCTAGGTCAATCGCGCAGCTTCACACTTCCGTTTACCGACGATGCATCCGTCGAGAATGCGATCCATTGCTGGGCTTATTTACTCTTGTCGAAATATGAGGATGCTGTGATTGCCAAGCGCTTTTTGTCGCTGGCCCCTGTTGCCATGCGGATGGAATTGAAGGAGGGCATCAATAATTGTTCGGTCATCAACGACACGTATAATTCAGACCTGGGCTCTTTGGAAATAGCACTTGATTTTCTAAATCAACAAAAGCAATTCAAGAAAAAGGTGGTTATCTTATCTGACATCCTACAAAGTGGGAAATCCGATGAAGTGCTATATGAGCGTGTTGCTGAGTTGCTGAGCAAAAAGGGAATTGACCGTTTTATGGGTATTGGAGAAGCTATTTCCAGGCAGTCGGCCCAATTCACAACTGGGGGGTCCTTTTATAGATCTACGGAGGA
>JAESRW010000229.1 GCA_016764395.1 Flavobacteriales bacterium | reverse complement strand
GTTTACCATTTTGGGGAATGACCATTGCCTAAATTTTAGACCGTGCAAAAGGGCATCGCAGGACCTAAGACCATTTATATACCGTACAAAAAGTCAGATAAAGTTTGACTGTTCTGAACATTTCTTTGTGAATCCTTGGTGATTCTTCTCTGGCACGTGCCTGTTTTCCTTCTGGGAAGTGGCTATGCTTGTAAGGGAGGGGGGAATCAGTATGTATGTGTCGGAAGTCAAGTTGGTTATTGTTCATTCGTGGCAGCTTTAGCCGGGTCAGTGATGAAATCAGTCACAACTTCCAATTCAACTCTGCCCGTATTCTTGTCGATCCACTTGTTTAAGTTGCTCATTGAAACGTTAAAAAAATGAGCAGTGGTTTTTTTGGCGGGAAGGTTGCCCCCCTTAATCTTTTGTTCATCGGTCAGCGTGATCATTCGGAAAAGAACTAGAACAAGATAGAGTAGGGAGGGCAACCGGCTGACTTTGTTTCAGTGCTCAGATTAAAACTGGCTTTATTGCTTTCGCTGCAGCTACCCTACCCAATGCCATGCTAGAGCACTCGCTCATAATCTTCTGCATGAGGCTAACATTGGTTCTTGCCCAAAGCGATGCTTATCAATCTTCGATTTAATTCTAGCGGGAGAGATGTTCTGGCTCCATGGCTACTTGTACAATTTCCCCTCTTCTAAGAATCAAAACGCTAACGAGCCCCTAAAATTATTTAATTTCCGCACGCATCCCAAGAATGGACTTGATCTCTGCAACTTCACCTTTTAGTGTATCATTCTCTAGTTTAAGCCCAACCACACTCTTTTCTAGGAGTGCATTTTGGTCGGCTAGTTCTTGAATGGCGTTCACATAGGCCACTAAAACTGCATGCATATTGAAGTTTAAGTATCCATCGGCATCCGTTCCAACGGCTTCTGGAAATACTTTTTGTATCTCCTGGGCGCTGAAGCCGACATTTTGTGTGTTTAAGACTTCCTCTGCAAACTTGCGCTCTCCCACATTCTTATACTGATAGGTGATAGGCTGCAATTGCAGTATTTCTTCCAACCCTTTAGTATAAGAGCCTTCAATATTTTTAAGGCGTTCATCAGAAACGATCGTCCATGTACCGGTGGCCGGTTTGAGGCCCTGGTCAAGAGAAAGCTGAAGCTGGCCTGATGGCGATGAGATGCCAATACCGACGTTGCCTGCGTTGGTAATTCTCATTCTTTCCAAGGTGGAAGTAGCTCCATTAGGAGTCGTACCAAATATTATATAGGTTCCCATCGCCGTGGCGGAATGATTTTCTGCTGTTATTATCGTCATGCCACCTGAAGTGATAGGAGATATGGCATTTCTTCCCTGAAATGTTGCCAAAGTGTGACTAACAGTTGGATGCGATGGAGCAGCTGCGGTACCATTAGCGCCATACCCAATAAAATGTCCACCAGTAGAGGCGTTGCTGTAGGAATAAGATTGAAATGTTGCGAACCCGTCCTGTGTGATGCGCATGTTTCCATCTTTTACATGGAGTTTTTCAGCCGGGGCAGTGGTCCCGATGCCTACGCGGCCCGCAGTATTTGCAAAGAGCACATCGGTTCTATAGGCAAAAGTACCCCCATTGATAACATTCAGTGTTGCACCTGTGCCACCCACCTGGAAAGTTCCATCGGTACGCATAGTACCGGTATTATGGTAAAAGCTTTTGTTTCCAAAGGTTCTGATCCATGTGGCATCTGTCATATAAATTCCACCCCCATAAGTTGGATTTTGCCAACCCGTATTGCCGTAGGATCTGTGCCAACCTGCAGCATCATCTATCACCGTATTGCCATCTATTTGGATAAAGTTGGCCAGAGATAGTTTTCCCTCTGTATTAATAGAAGCAACTGGAGCAAGGGCATCCACACCCCATGTCCAACCACGAGTAACGGTATTACTCATATTGTTTTTGATACTAAAACCGGTCACCGCTCCATATTGGTATTCAGCTAAATTGCCCATGTTGATGGCATACTGATTATCGCTCCAGAACCGAATTCCATAACCGTTGGCGGCTCTTATGTCGGCATAGCTAATATTATCCACCTCAAAATTGGCAATATCGAGGTTTTGTGTAGCCGTATGATTTCCTAGGTTATCGCCACTCACCAACGTATTGGGATCCTGCCAGGTGGCATTACCGAGGACATCAGAGGTAAGCACATAGTTGGCGGTGGCTCCATTTCTTAACCTTACCGTTCCGTTTACATCCAATTTAGCCGTTGGAGCAGTGGTGCCGATGCCGACGTTGCCATCATTGATGGTCATCCAATTCACAAAACCAGCTTTAGTATACAAGCCTGCAGAGTGCCCAAAATTGAATGCCTTACCTCCGGATTGCACAGAAAAATAGAGGTCGGCCTGGTCTGGCGTTCCTACATCCAACTGGTCGTCGAGCCAGATGTGAGCAGTGCGGTTGCCATCAAACACAAGGTGAGAACCAGTGCCAGCGGTCGAAGATGCTCCGGTCAGCTTCAAGTCCCCACCACTTACATGAAGCAAACTACCCGGGCTGGTTGTACCAATGCCAACGTTGCCCGTTCCATTTTCAACGAGCAGTCTTGTCAATGAGCTTTGTCGGTCGTAGAGTTCAAAGTCTGTATCATTGTTGATACCGGTACCGATTTCCCAACGATCTATACCTGCAGTGGTCATCCAAAAGGAGGCATTCTGTGAACTTAGTGCAGTTTCTGCTTTTAAAATCGCTGGGTTGCCGCCTATACTGTTGACGTGGAATTTGGTTGTGGGGGCAGTGGTGCCAATGCCGACATTGCCGCCAAGTTGCCCTTCAACATAAAGTGTTGGGTCAGTAGCCAAACCAAACTGCATTGAGGTAAGTTGATTGGTACTGCGCGTAAAATTGAGCGTCTGCCCTCCCCCTGAGCCCGCATCGGTAAGTGCCTGCAATTCTAGCGTTTCACCTGTAGCGCGCATATGCCAAAGTTTATTATCCGCTGTCACATCATTTTCTTCCCACTGAAAACCTGGCAGGCCTGATTCGGCTCTTATGTTACCTAATGCGTGCAAGATTTGATCTGGGCTTGAAGTCCCGATACCGACGTTGCCGTTTGGGAAAAGGATGAACTGGGGCGTTGCACCTGTTCTTGTAATTTTCATGGCTCCGATAGAGGTCGTTTTGGCGTCATCAAGCAATTGAATGAAAAACTCGTTGCCATCATGGTTAAACTTGATGTGTTTCATGTCAACTCCTCCATTCGCATCACTTAACATCAGTTGATTAGCTGTACTGCTGATCTCAACAGCTGCACCACTCGGTGTTGTCGTACCAATACCGACATTTCCACCTGATGTAATCCGCAGTTTTTCTGCATTATTGGTATAAATTGCAAAATCCTGGGCATCGGTAGTGCCCAAAAAGTTGGTACCCACCGTAGTGCCTGCATTACCGGTAACGTCCCACCCCCCAGCACTACTGCCGGAAAACAAACGCACCCAGTTGGGTACTCCTGGCGTACCTGCATTGTAATAGTAGCCCGGTGTATTATCCGTTTGGAAGATCAACAGCGCTATGGCTGGAGAGACAATAGCATTGCGCTGAACAAGGGTAACGCGGGATATCAATATGCCTTTAGTCGTGCTGGTGAGATCCAATAAGGCTGATGCATCCGGTGTGGAGGTGCCAATGCCCACTTGCGCGAAAGCCGTATCGGCGTCATGAATGCAAAATAACGCTAACCAGCCCAGAAACAGCACTTTATACTTCCATTGGGGCCCTTGCCCCTCCACACCTCCAGATTTTGTAGCGGCGTCCACCACCGATTGACTTTGATTGGCTTTTTTTCCAAAGCTCCATTTGCATTTTCCAATTGTTTTCATGTGTTTATTTTATAGGTCCAGTCTAAACAAAGGTAGCACCGACATGCCTCAATATAAATAGGATGATTACCGTATTTTACTACGAGGATCACTCCATATTCAGACGCCGGCCATTACAGATCCTAAGAAAAAGGGCATCGGCAAATGGATAATGGAAAAGGGATAATGGAAAAAGGGGAAATATTGAATTTCCAATGGTAGTTAGGACCCACTTAATTATTAAATCGTCATTCCTTAAACACTGAAAAATTGACGATTCATTCCGTTTCTGTTATTGCGAATTCCAGAACTGTGCATTTAAGTTATACCCTCATCTAGGACACCTTTTTGCTCAACATCAACTCGTGCGAAAATCTCCCTCAAAGCATTTTGAACACGATCTCTTCGAGTAATCCATCCCCAGCGCTTTCACTACTCTTTGAATTGAGAAAGTCTATAATCTCTCCCCTTTCACTGATGAAAAACAAAACTTACTTATAAACTGAAGGCTTGCGGTGAAAGCCTATGGTTTTGAGTAGCGATAGAGATCAATAAAAAAAACCCAGAATATCTGGACCTTATTGACTAATGCTTTAACACTCTATTTTGATAACCAATCCTATAAATACACAATTTGATACCAGATGTATTTGCTAACAAGTATCCTAAATTTAATGCTAAAGAACTGACAATTGAGATAAAGTGCCTGATCCTTCCATCAGGATTGAAAGCATGTAGATGCCGAATTTTCGCCAAAACGTGCATCATAACAGCTAAACAAGACAAACTATAACCAAAGTATTCAAAGGGTCAGAAATCTGAAATAACAGGTCTAAATCGACAGAGATCTAAGTGAAGACCCACTGTTTTTATTATGCCTCTTTTGAATTACGCCATTCAAGACATAATGCTTTGTATTCTTTGATTTATCCAAATGCCCTATGCTCTTTTTATATCGGATGACCGCTTACAAACACCGTTACTCGCTACTAAGACATGGCCATCTAATAGGTATTGGAAGATCAATGTATCGCTATATTTGCGCGTTCATTGACAATTACAAACCAATGAAACCAGAATGATTAAGGAGGCATGTTATATTAACACGGTGAACCCAGCGGTACTTGACGATATGGGCAATTTACCGAGACCGGCCTCATGCACCAAACCTCTATGGACTCCCATAAAGTGTGCTCATGTCTTCAGAAGGTACTGGATGTTACTCTTAATATTGGTTCTGACAATTGTAGGGAATGCAAAAGATCAACACGCCATTAACGCGTCTGCCGACCGCGTGTCGCCTTCAGCTTTAGCGGTGGCGCAAGCACAGGTAAAGGTGGATTCCCTAAAAATTGTTCTTGCAACTGCCAAACATGATACCTCAACTTGTAACGCCTATTTAAGTTGGGGGAAGGAAGTTTACCTAAACAATCCTGATACCGCCTTTATTTTATTTAATGTAGCTCGTGAAATTGCGGAAAAGAATTTAGATAATGACCTATTAGATATTCTTAATAGAAAGTACTTGTTTTTACTGGCTGAGGCTTTCAACTATATTGGGATTATCCATTATAATAAAGGGGACTATCAAAGGGCTTTGGACAACCACCACAAGAGTTTAAAAATAAAAGAAGAGATAGGTGAAAAACTAGGCGTTGCTACCTCTTTGAACAATATTGGGTCTATCTACGCGAATCAAGGGGATTATCAAAGGGCTTTAGAGTACTTCCACAGCAGTTTAAAAATTAGAGAAGAAACGAACGATAAGATAGGACTGTCTAATTCATTGAACAATATTGGGACAATCTATTATCACCAAGGGGACATTCAGCGGGCTTTGCTGTACTACCATAAGAGTTTAAAGATTAGAGAGGAAACAGGTGATAAACAAGGRGTGGCTAATTCTTTGAACAATATTGGGGCTATYTTTAAAWAWCAAGGCGATATTCAAGGGGCTTTAGATTACTACCACAAGAGTTTAAAAATAAGAGAAGAGAGAGGTGAAAAACTAGGAGTTGCTACCTCTTTGAACAATATTGGGTCTATCTATGCGAATCAAGAGGATTTTCAAAGGGCCTTGAAGTACTTCCACAACAGTCTAAAGATTAGAGAAGCAATGAACGATAAGATTGGAGTGTCTAATTCATTGAATAATATTGCGAAAGTTGAGTTGTGGCATGGACAGATGGAGGCAGCTTTCGAGCATGCTGAGCGGAGTTTGTCCCTAGCCCGTGAGGTGGGCTCTCCTAGTCAGATGATGCACACTGCTGGCACATTAAGAAGAATAGCAGAAAAGGAGGGCAATTACAAAGGAGCCATGGAGATGCACACACTTCACATCCAAATGCGAGATAGCATCAAGAGCCTGGAAACCCAAAAAGCCATGATTCGGCAACAAGCCAAATACGAGTTCGAGAAAAAGATGCTCGTATTCCGAGCAGAACAGGAAAAGAGTGAACAAGWAATTGAACTACTGGAACGGGATAAAAGAATAGATACATTCAAGCGTTACTTTCTTATAGGAGCATTGTTCTTTTTACTTCTAGTTGGCGGTTTAGTGTATCGTCAACAACGAATGAGAGTCGAAAAAAATAAAGCGTTAGCGAAACTTGAACAAAAGCAACTTAAAGAGCAATTGGACTTTAAAAATAAAGAATTAATGAATTTCGCCTCCCACATCATTCAAAAAGACAATTACTTAAAGGAGATTAATACCCAACTCCAGAAGATGCTAGATGATTCAGAGGGTAGCAAGGCTTTGGAAAAAGCTAAAAAGCTTTCAGTATGGATGAAGAGCAAAATAAATTTAGAACAGGACTTAAAAGAGTTTCAAACAGATGTTGAACTGGTGCAGCATGATTTTCTGATCAAATTAAAAAATCGTTTTCCCGATCTCACCAACCATGAACTGAACCTGGCCTCACTGCTCAAATTAAACTTATCTACCAAAGAGATTTCCACCTTGATTAATATTGCCCCTACCAGTGTGGAGAAAGCGCGTTACCGCCTTCGAAAGAAGATGAATATCAGCACCGATCAAACATTGGCTGACTTTTTCCACACCGTATAAATTGTGCTATTTCCCACCTTATCCCTTGTCGTGTCAAGCGTACTGTGTGGGGTAAGTTGAAGCGGTTTTTCTTTTTTTCAAGGCAGGGCGAACACCCAGTGGGTGTTTGAGCCAGCTGTTGCGTTGGGAGCCTAGCCTTTGCTACTGGAAGTTTTTTTAACGCGAAAAAATGGAAAAGATCGAAGCTTGGTCCCGCTAAAGGATGGTTGACACGACACTCGGTTTTCCAGCCCCAAATTTTTGTAAAGGTTATTTCCGAAAGTGGTACTGCCTTCCAATATTGGATACATTGAAACAATAAGTCCAACATCATCATACGATCTCCACTTTTTTCTGATACGTCCAGGTAAATGTCCAAGTGATTTATTTGGGGTTTTGATGGGTTACTGGTTTTTTTACGATGCTTTTCAAATCAAATTGAAGTTTTATGTCCATTTAGCAAAAAGCAAAATACAGGCCTATTGAAACAACTATTACTATCGTTTTCCTACTTGATGTTGCTAGGCATCGTAATAAATGCCAAAGCACACATGCTCGATTACGAATGGGCTAAATCAATTGGAGGATCAAGCTGGGATATAGGTCAATCTATCACCATCAATGCTTCAGAAAATGTGTGTATAACTGGATATTTTTCAGGAAGAGTAGTTTTTGATCCGAGTTCGGAAGCCTTCTATTTGGCCGCTAACGACGGCAGGGATAGTTCTATCCAAAAGTTAAATACCAATGGAATTTTTATCTGCTCCAAATCCCTGAGAGGACTATCAGGGGATTATCGTTACTCCATCGCTACCGATACCTCAGGCGACGCATATGCAACTGGGGAGTTTGGAGGCGCAGTGAATATGGCAGCTATCAGCGGCAGAGCAACTAAAAAAGCATGGGGAATATTCCAAACAGGTGATGTTTTGACGGCTAAAGATCGAACCTATTCTGGTATTACAAACAAATTCTACAATCTCCCAAATGGGTTATATACAGCAGGATACATAACTATTAAAGCTGAGAATGGAGGAAAAATCTCACAAGTAGAGTTTACTTCATCAAGGTTTTTCAAAATGAAAAAATGTAGGAATAGGCAAACTAATAATTGAATAAAAATCAAAAGATACAGATGAATAAACAGATTGGAACCATTGGGAAATGCAAATTAGGCTTTTGGAGTACAGTTCATCCAGCGCAAGCAGGGCTGGAAACGACCACGAAATCTTATACGTTATTTCAATAATGTTGTAACATTCTCTAGGACAAATAGGTGGAACTTTATGCCATTTTATACTTAACAGGATCAATTTTGACTATTAATCCAACCTGTGGAGGATACCTACAGCATCCGGTTAGGCAGCGGTTCCCGTTTGCCGGTGCCCGAGGTATCTGACCAATTTAATAACGAGGATAATTGATATACATGCACAAACAGATTGAAAGCATTGGGAAATGCAAATTAGGCTTCTGGAATACAGTGAATCCAGCACAAGCAGGGCTAGGCACCGGCAATTTAGGGGGATTGACAGGTCAAGGACTCCAAGGAAAGTATAGGGCGTTGGTGCTGGTCTTCTCAATAGCGATCAGTCTGTTTAACGCGCCCACCGTATTTTCCCAAGTGGGTATCGGCACCACTACACCAGATGCCTCAGCCATATTGGACCTCACCAGTACCACCAAGGGAATATTGATCTCCCGTGTAACATTGGTACAGCGCAATGCCATTGTTTCCCCGGCCACAGGGCTGTTGGTCTACCAAACGGACAATACCCCCGGTTATTATTACAATTCGGGTACACCGGGGGTGCCGAACTGGTTGCGGTTGCTCAATAATTCTAGCGCTGACAATGATTGGACCCTGGATGGTGATACGTTGTATAGCGGACCGGATAGCACAGTAGTGATTAGAAATGGCAACGTTGGCATCGGAACGAATGCCCCATGGGTGAAGCTTCATGTCGACCATGTAGGTGACGAGAATGCGGCTTTTCAAGTTGGTGACGTTACAACTGTTACTTCAAGGACAGGCGTGTATTTAAGATCAACAACCGAGGGTAGAATTTCTGTGGGGTCAGGAGCCGCAATGACCTTTTTTAATGGTGGAAGTGCAGGTACTGAAAGAATGAGAATAGATGCGGCAGGCAACGTCGGCATCGGGACGACGAGTCCTAGTACTCTCAATGGCGGGACAGCTCTATCAGGGAAAATAGTACAAGTTAAAAACGTTGGAGGCCATGCTCAGTTCTTTGCAAATACAACTGGAGCCAATCAATGGGCAGTGCTCGGTCTTGAGGTCGGGGACGCGACAGTGGGGAGAAGAGGTTTTCAATGGCGGTATGATGGGGCCAATAATGGTGTAAAAGCAGTCTTTTTTAACGAAACAACAGGGACGGATGTTGTAAATCCTTTGACTTTAAAGAATGATGGCAACGTTGGTATCGGAACCATAACACCAGGAGCAAAACTTGAAGTTGCCGGGCAAATAAAAATCACTGGGGGTACCCCTGGTGTGAACAAAGTCTTGACTTCAGATGCTGCGGGCCTTGCTACCTGGCAAGTACCTAGTGGGCCAGCTGCGGATTACAGCAATGGAGGCGAAGCTGGATTAGCAGATAGAACACTTGGAAACACAGATAATTTTGATTTAGGATTCCTTACAAATAATATTAATCGGCTTCATATTCAAAATGACGGAAACGTCGGCATCGGAACTTCTGCCCCCCAACATCGCTTACAAGTGGAGGGAACTGTAAAAGTTTCAGCAGGGGCTGACAGGCAAGGGGTAGTTGCTCTGGGAGACGGTGGTTCAACCACTGTTCATACCGGTATCTATCGGGGAGGTCTTGGACATAGAACTTCTTATACCAATAATGTCAACGACAACTATCTTAACCTTATCGGTTTTCGAGGGATTGCTTTCAACACCGACTATACAAATTATGCTGACGCCCAGGCCACCCGGATGTTGATTGATGGAGTCACAGGCAACGTCGGCATCGGCACCACGAGCCCTTCGGCATTGTTAGAAGTGGCTAGTACAACATCAGGAATCATCATCCCCCGAGTTACCCTGGTGCAACGAAATGCCATTGTGGCGCCGGTAACCAGTGAACTGGTTTTTCAAACCGATAACACACCAGGTTATTATTACTGGGATGGCGCGGCCTGGGTACAGATGCTCACCGGCAGCGGAACAGGCAGCGGCTGGGCCACCACAGGTAATGCAGGAACAACAGTGGGCACCAACTTTTTGGGTACCACCGATGCCCAGGATCTTGCAATTTATACCAATAGCGCGGAAAGACTTCGGGTTACGTCTGCCGGTAACGTGGGCATCGGGACGGTGGTACCAACTGGGAAATTAACTATCCTAAAAGAGGGTACTGCAACCGTAGGACCTACCAGTGGTGAGCTTGTATTATCAGGGACTACACCGCAGTTATTTTTGGATGACAACGATGCAGGTGTAGATGAAAAACTCTGGGATTTCTTAGCAACCAATACAATTTCAAATTTCAGACTAGTTGATGATGCGAATACTGCAGGTACTAATTGGTTAGAGGTGGAAAGGAGTGGTACTACAGTCACAGATGTGTCATTTCCAAACGGCAACGTCGGCATCGGCACGACTAGCCCGGGAGTGAAGTTGGAAGTTGCAGCACCAATAAATTCAACGGCACTGGGGTTACAGGGCATTGGTTATACGGCTCCTGGACAAACATCCGACTTTGTGTTTCTTAATGGTACACATATCTATTCCGGGATTTCGAACATAACAGGAACACCGTCCTGGTCTGGAGATCTGGCCTTCTATACCAATCCAGGAACAGTAAATGGCTCTGCAGTAGTTGAAAGAATGCGCATCCTAAATTCAGGCAACGTCGGCATCGGGACTACTACGCCGGGGGCAAAGTTGGATGTAGGTATAGACCAAGGAGATTTTGCAAGATTCGGTGTAGGCGGTACCAGAATATCAATGGGTCGTTCCAGCACGAATTATCCTGGAATAGGGCATAATGTGGATTTTGACCCTATAGGCGGGCATAAATATATTGCTTCAGAAACAGCGGCGTTACTAATATTTAACGCGGGTGATTTCAGATTTCAAGGAGCGGCCAGTGGTGCAGGCGGATCGGCAATATCGTGGAACACCAATATGACTATCAAACAAAACGGCAACGTCGGCATCGGTACCACGAGCCCTTCAGCATTGTTAGAAGTGGCTAGTACAACATCAGGAATCATCATCCCCCGAGTTACCCTGGTGCAACGAAATGCCATTGTGGCGCCGGTAACCAGTGAACTGGTCTTCCAAACGGATAATACTCCCGGCTATTATTACTGGGATGGTGCAGCCTGGGTACAGATGCTCACAGGCAGCGGAAGTGGCAGCGGATGGGCTACCACAGGGAATGCAGGAACAACAGTGGGCACCAACTTTTTGGGTACAACAGATGCCCAGGATCTTGCAATTTATACCAACAATGCAGAAAAAATTCGGGTGACATCAGCTGGCAACGTCGGTATCGGGACAACTTCACCGAATGATCTTCTCGACGTGACAGGTACAGTGAGACTACAGGGAGTACGATCTACACAAGGCAACACAGATCTCACATTTGATAACCAGGTCAGGTTTGCTTACGACGCGCTTAACCTCGGCATCGACAAGCTCCTTTTTTATAGCGGACCCATTGCAGCGGGGAACGAAGTGGTAACATTTGACAACTCAGGCAACGTCGGCATCGGAACAACAACACCTGATAGGCCATTCGTCATCAATAGTGCCAATAATTCCCTTGCTGCCGGAAATGGTACCGCTCTCATTTTTGGAGAATCAAACAAGGAACGTTTTGAGGTTCATTCTGCTGGAGGAGATCCGGGTTTCCTGGCAAAACGAGCAGGAGGAACCTGGGCGGCACCGACCGCGGTTGCAATTAACAAAACGTTATCTTTCCTAGGAGGAGCAGGATACGATGGAACATCCTGGGTTCTTGGAAGTAAAGCTGCCATTAATTTGAGGTCTGCCGAGGCGTGGACGCCCACAGCAAATGCGACGTACATTACACTTGAAACTACCCCGATTGGCTCTACCGTTCGAACGGAACGCGTCAGGATAACTGAAAACGGCAACGTGGGTATTGGCATCGGGACGCCTACCGGTAAATTGGATGTAAGAGCCGCAAATACGCATACGACAGGGGTCTACACCGGATCAGGTCATTTGTTGCTATACAACGATCAAAACAATGCTGATGAGCTGGGTGCGTTCTTGGTATTTGGTTCCAATTATAATGATGGTATAGAAAAAGTTACGATGCGGGCGGCGATAAAAGGCGGTACGGATATTCCCGGAAACAACGGAGCAGGTTATTTGGCATTTTATACGGTTCCTACTCCTGCAGGGAACCAGAACACAGAACGGATGAGGATTGATCAAAACGGCAACGTCGGAATCGGAACTACGGGGCCGGCCTATAAATTGGATATCGAAGGCATTGGAACCAGTGGCGGTTTGAGAATAAGTCCCAAGGTATCTACAAACAGAGTTTTTCAGGTGTTAGACAGAAATGAC
>JAESRW010000057.1 GCA_016764395.1 Flavobacteriales bacterium | reverse complement strand
CCAGCAGGAGGAACACTACCATACACATTCGCCTGGGATAACACGCCAGGTTTTGACACAGGCCCCCTGGCAGATACACTTCCAGCCGGCACCTGGCACGTGACAATTACAGATAACCAAGGCTGTTCAATTATTGACAGTGTAATAGTCACCCAGCCTAATGCGCTTCTTCTAACCACGGATAGTATAGACATTCTTTGCAATGGCCTTTGTACGGGGGTTGCTGACGTAAATACAACGGGGGGGACCCTACCCTATACTTTCTTATGGGATCCTGGGGCTTCCAATCAGACTGATTCTACTGCTACCGGGCTCTGTGCTGGAACTTTCTCAGTGACAGTAAATGACATCAACGGATGCACGAATGACACGGTGGTCACCATTGATGAACCTGCCGCTACACTCCCGAACTTTGCTATTGCCGATGCCACGTGTGGATTATGCGATGGGGAAGCTTCAAGTACACCAACCGGTGGAGCCGGAACTTTTACTTTCAACTGGTATGACACATTCAATCCGTCACCACCAGGAAATGACACTATTTTCAACCAATGTGCAGGCTTTAGAAATTTGGAGCTTACCGATGCTAATGGCTGTATCGACACGTTCACGGTTGGAATTAACAATTTTGGTGCACCTATTATTGATTCAATTGACAGTGTGGCAGTGACTTGCTTCGACTCATGTAACGGTGTTGCTACGGTGCATGTACAACCAGGTAGTGGAACCGGAGCTTTAACGTATACGTGGACCGATGGGCCTCCTGCCTCAACGGATACCATTGCTGACAGCTTGTGTGCTGGGGTATATTTTGTACAGGTAGAGGATGCTTTGGGTTGTATAGTGGTAGGATCAACCACGATTACTTCGCCCACTGATATTGTATCGCTCATCTCAGGAGTGAATGTACTCTGTTTTGGAGATAATGATGGGGAAGCACGAACCGCTCCTTTTGGTGGTGTAGCGGGTTACACACATCTCTGGACTCCTGGAGGAGGGACCACAGACACGATCACGGGTCTTGTTGCTGGAACCTATATCGATACGATTACAGATTTTTCCGGCTGCTTTATTGTTGACACGATCGTGATTACCGAGCCACCCGTCTTTAATGTGAGCTTGGTGGACAGTACGAATATCACCTGTTTTGGCGTTTGCAATGGAACAATAACAGTCACCAGTACAGGCGGGACAGGACTGTATACATATGCCTGGAATACGGTGCCACTTCAAATAACCCCTGTTGCAACTGGTATCTGTGCTGGTGTACCCACAAAGGTGGTGGTTACAGATGGGCAGGGTTGCCAGGACTCCTTAACTGTGACATTGAGCGAACCCACTGACCTAACCTCAAGTATTACGGACAGTAACAATATTTCTTGCTTCGGGTTAAATAATGGTACAGCGACGGTAACTCCCGTTGGCGGCACGGCTCCCTATACTTACGCATGGAACAACAGCCCGGATTTCGACACCGATTCACTCGCGGATTCTCTGTTCTCTGACACCGTCTACTGTGTGGCCATTACAGATAGCCTTGGATGTCAGGATACCACTTGTGTCACACTTTCGCAACCAGCCACGCTAACAGCCAATATAACCGACAGCACCAATATCTCTTGTAATGGATTATGCAATGGTGATGCAACAGTCACGGCAGCTGGAGGTTCCGGAACCTATACCTATTCATGGGACAATGCTCCAGGTAATGACAGTACCATATTGGCCGACACGTTGTGTGCAGGTGTGCTTTATCACATTACCGTTACAGATAGCTTGGGATGCCAGGCTTCGGATTCTATTACGCTAGCCGAACCAACATCACTTACCGTTGTAATTTCAGACAGCAGCAATATTTCATGTAATGGAGTATGTGATGGAACGGCTGTTGGTTTTGCTGCAGGCGGTAGTGCGCCTTATACCTATAACTGGTCACCTGGTGGACAAACAAATGACTCCATAACAGGTCTTTGTGCCGGTACTATTGATACTTTAATTGTTACAGACAGTCTACTTTGTTCTGATACGGTAATGGTGACACTCTCCGAGCCCGCGGTGCTTACGATTACAGTATTCGACAGTGTTAATGCAACTTGTTTTGGCGTATGTGATGGAATTGGCAGAACGATAACAGCAGGTGGTGTTGCTCCTTATACGTATACATGGTCGTTGAGTGCTGATACCCTGGATTCAGCCATTGCGCTTTGCGCCGATACCATGAATATTGTGACGGTAACAGACTCCAATGGCTGTATTGCGATGGATAGTGTAATGCTGTCTCAACCACTGGAAATTTTTGCAACTATTACTGATTCAACTGATGCTACTTGCTTCGGTGTATGTGATGGGCAGGCAGTACTTACAGTAGCTGGAGGCAACGCCCCGTTATCACTCATGTGGTGTAACGGCGAACTGGGAGATACTGCGTTTGCGCTATGTGCCGATTCAATATTATGTGGGGTAGTCGTCGACTCGCTAGGTTGCACGGACACCGCCTCTTTTACGATCAGCCAACCGACCCAAGTTGCAATAACCTTCACGGATAGCACCGGTGCTCTCTGTAATGGAGGCTGTGAAGGGGATGCGACAATTTCTGTAACTGGTGGCACCCCCCCTTATCTTATTACCTGGAGCAATGGAGACTCAGGCGTATTTGCGGACTCACTCTGTGCCGGTTATGCAATTGTAACGGTTACAGATAGTATTGGATGTATCTCAATTGATAGCATCAACATACTTGCGCCTAGCCTGTTTGCGGTCGATACCGTTAGCACCACCGCAGCTTCTTGTGACAGTCTTTGTGATGCAATGGCCGTTGTATTCGGAACTGGAGGAACCACTCCTTACACATTCATATGGAGCGATTCACTAACAGTAAACGATACTGCCATTAACTTATGTGCTTCTACCTATATAGTCACTGGTATTGATTCAAATGGCTGTACCTCGATTGATACTGTAGTTATTGTCGGCCCAGCAGGATTGACAATTTCTGTGGATACGCTAACCACTATATCCTGCTTTGGAGGCAGTGATGGTGCAGCAACCGTTGTGGCTACTGGAGGCGTAGGCACACACACTTTCTCATGGGTTGACACATCCGCTACTCCACCTACTTTCGCTGGACCCGGGCCTAATGACACAACCGTAACCGGACTATTTGCCGGCATTTATTTTGCCACTGTTGAAGACGCAAACGGATGTATCGCCACTGTACCTGTTATCATTAACGAACCGGCTCCTCTTCAAGCGAATGTTTGTGCCGTTAATAATGTTACTTGTAATTTATCATGTGATGGAAGCGCCCAAGTATGCCCGATTGGTGGAACCCCTATATACACCTTTCAATGGGATGATCCACTCGGACAAACTGACTCAATAGCGATCGACCTCTGTTCGGGCTCCTATGCAGTTACGGTAACAGATGGCAATGGCTGTATTGCCCTGGACTCATTGATCATCATTGACCAACCGGACCTTCTTAGTTGTACTTTCTTTGACGTTCTTAACACGGGTTGCGGCGTAGACAGTGCCAATGGGGGTGCAGAAGCAATAGGAAACGGTGGCACACCTCCTTATAACTATCTATGGAACACAACACCTGCAAATAATACTGACTCTGTTGGAAATCTTTTGGCCGGTAACTATAACGTGCTGGTGACAGACGCTAATGGTTGTACCTCGGTTTGCGGAATTTCGATAACCGATACGTCGAACATGGCAGCTGCTATTACGGATTCCTCCATGGTCACCTGTAATGGAGCTTGTGATGGAAGTGCAGTGGTTACAGCTACAGGAAGTACGCCGCCATATATCGCTACCTGGGTTGATTTCGACAGCATCCCCATTGGACAAATCAATGACACGGCCTCGGGACTTTGTGGCGGTTTATACAGAGTAATTGTAAAATCTGCAGCCGGTTGCTTCAGATCCCTTCCAATCTTAATCACCCAACCTGACACCTTGGTTGCTGCTATTGCGGATACATTAAGTCCGTTGTGTAATGCTGATTCCAACGGCCGATTGGTGGTATCACAAACTGGAGGAACTGGCCCTTATACCTACCAATGGTTTGACAGTTCGGGAACTTCAATTGGAACATCGGATACACTTGATTCAATACCTGCGGGCCCCTATTGCATATTGGTTACAGATAGCAATGGTTGTCAAGATTCGATTTGCGTGGTATTGACAGAGCCAGCCCAGTTGTTTGTTAGCGTAATAAATACCGTTAATCCTGCTTGCTCTAATACATGTGACGGCATGGTAGTCGCAAGTGCCGTAGGTGGCACCCAACCCTATGCCTTCTTATGGTTGCCTGATTCAATTGTGAATGATTCATTAATTGGAGTTTGTGTGGACACATTTGTCGTTACGGTAACGGATACCAACAGTTGCTTCGCAGCAGATACGGTAATACTAAGTCCGATTGTAACGGTGACCGCCAATGCAGGAGCAGATAACACATTTTGTGAAGGAGAATTGGTAACCATAGTGGGTTCGGGAGGCACGAGTTACGAATGGTTTGTCAATAGTGTATTTGCCGGAAACAGCATCAGCACGAATGACACCTTGATCACCTCACCTTCAAGCAGTGGATGGCTCACATATATACTGGTGGTAGACGACAGCATATGTTCGGATACAGACTCAGTTGCGGTCTTCATCATTCCAGTTGCCGTGGACGTTTGTTGTGACGCTACCATCGCACTTGGCGAATGTATTGGTCTTACCGGTGTGGCCACCAACGGCCTTATCTATTCCTGGTCGCCAGGAATTACATTGGACGATTCAACAATTTTTAATCCCGAAGCCTGCCCAATGGTATCCGTTACTTATGTTCTAACGGCAACCAATGATTCCGGATGTGTAGGAACCGATTCGCTGCGTATTCTGGTACAACCAGACATTCCAGATGGATTTACTCCGCAAGGAGATGCATATAATGAAGTGTGGGAAATAGCACTATTGGACAGCTATCCTAAGGCTTCAGTTCAAGTGTACAACCGTTGGGGGCAGTTGGTATTTGACAGCCCTGAAGGAAATCAGTATGCTACGAAATTTGATGGAACCCACAATGGAAAAGACCTGCCGGTTGGAACTTATTACTATGTAATCAACCTCAACGATGGTATCACAGACGCGCTTACGGGGCCGATAACTATTATGAGATAGCATGAGAAATAGCTACAAATATCTGTTTGGATTGGTGCTTATGATAAGCATGAGCGGACTGCATACGCTCCATGCGCAACAGCTACCTCAGTACAGCCAATATCTCATCAACAGTTACGTACTGAATCCAGCGATTACCGGGAACAAGGATTATTTCGAAGCAAAGACCAATCACCGCTTCCAATGGATTGGCATTACCGACGCCCCCAGAACATTTATCTTGAGCATGCATGGCCCCATAAAAGCAAAGAACATGGGAGTGGGTGGATATCTCTTTACCGATGTTACCGGGCCAACAAGTAGGGTTGGCGCATATGGATCATACGCCTATCATATCAACCTGAATGGAGATGACATGAAGCTCTCTCTAGGTCTGTTTGGCGGAGTTTTGCAGTACAATGTGGACGGCTCCAAAATCAACCTAGTAGACCAAAACGATCCATTGGTCAAAGTGGGCATCCAGTCTACCCTGATCCCTGATGCCGGTGCAGGCGCTTATTGGTATGGAAAGCAATATTATTTTGGTGTATCYATACCYCARTTGCTCCAGAACAAACTCCAGGTCGGTGATGCGGGTAATGAAATCGGGCGATTGACGAGTCACATTTTTGTGATGGGTGGTTATAAATTTGACATAAGCGATGACTTCACTATAGAGCCATCCCTCTTGATGAAATATGTGGCACCCACTCCGGCTCAGTTCGACTTTTCAGCCAAAGTCATCTACCAGAAAACATTTTGGATAGGTGGCTCCTTTAGAACCAATGATGCCATGTCCGTACTCATTGGATACTCATTTCAAGAAAAATTATTCTTTGGCTACTCCTTCGACTTCACTACCTCTGATCTTAAGAACTACAGCTCGGGTACCCATGAAGTTGTGCTAGGGATCCGCTTTTCGAAAGCCGCTTCAAGTCCTCCTAAAGAGAAGGAAGACGAAATGATGCTGGACTAGTTTACGCATACGCATAGTTCGACTCCTTTCGGCCCCGCTCAGGGCAAGCAGCTCACCACCTGTTTGTACGAATACAGTACTGAATATTTTTCGGGTTGAATCAGTTTCTCGTGTGAATCAAAAGTAGGTGCATATAACCTTTGCTGTCTTCCGCTCTTCAACCCAGAATCTCTCTGTTCCTGAAGGTTTTCTTACGCTGTTTCTTTGAAAAGGGTGTTGCAAGGCTACTTTTGGATTTACGTTTACTCAAATTGAAGAGTTGGTGAGGTGCCCTTTTGGTGTAATTTATTGGAGCAAACCGCATCTAAAATCATGGCAATATGTTAATCACGGAGGGCACTAAGTAGGTATGAAGAACACGGAGGTATGAGTTTTGGAATAGTTGTTTGTTCTTTGTTATTCCATGAACAGTTGAATAATAGAACCATTGAACAGTAGAATGAAGAAATTTATTAACTAATCGGATACAAATATTTCGTAAATCGTGATTCAAATGTTCAGTTGTTCTAATGTTCAACCAGAAGACTTGGTGCTATCGCTCTGCCTTAGTGCTCTGTGGTTATCATTTTAAACGTTGCCCCTACGCTAGAAACAGCTAAAACACACACAGAGCTGTACACTACTAGATTTAATATGAATCGGAAGGTGTTGCATAGCGGAAGACAAGAGTGTCCAATGTCAATCAAAAGCAGGAGCATGTAACCTTTCTTCGCCAAGAGCAATGCGAAGCAATAAGTGAGTCTCCCCTCCCATTTCCACATCCTTATTAGCTCAGAGGAATTGCTCATTTGCCGGCACCGTCACATTTGCACATTGGTACCAATTCGTATTGGAACCACGTACTGTTCAATGGGTGAAATGGTGACCAAAGCCTCCAGATTTTTTACGTACTTTGCTCATAAACAATTTCAATTATGAGTGATTCCAAATCTTTTTCAGGAAATATTATAGACGTTGTTGCACGCCGCATCTTTCGCGGGACCATTGCAGTGGTTGATGGTAAAGTTAGTGCTGTAACAGACGGTGATGTCGAAGGAGATGACTACTTGATGCCGGGATTTGTGGACGCCCATATTCATATTGAGAGCTCCATGCTTATCCCCTCTGAATTCGCGCGTCTCGCCGTAGTTCACGGAACAGTCTCCACGGTTTCAGATCCTCACGAAATCGCTAATGTAGTGGGTATAGAAGGGGTTAAATACATGATTGAAAATGGGAAAAAGGTGCCTTTCAAGTTCAATTTCGGCGCGCCAAGTTGTGTACCTGCTACCATTTTTGAAACAGCAGGTGCTGAAATTGATGTAGAAGGTGTAAAAGAGCTGATGGCCATGGATGAAATCCGGTACTTGTCGGAAATGATGAATTTTCCAGGAGTATTGATGGGAGATGAAATGGTGATGGCAAAAATTCAGGCGGCCAAAGACAATAACAAAGTGGTTGACGGACATGCCCCGGGCTTGAGAGGCGAAGATGCACGTAAATACATAGAGGCGGGTATCAGTACTGACCATGAATGCTTCACCGCTGAGGAAGCATTGGACAAGCTTAAATACGGAATGAAAATCGCTATCCGGGAAGGCTCTGCTGCCAAGAACTTTGAAGCACTGATTGGGCTCCTTGATGACTATCCTGACATGATTATGTTCTGCTCCGATGACAAACATCCCAATGAGCTTGCCGTTGGACATATTGACCAATTGATAAAGAGGTCTTTAGCCAAAGGAAATGATCTAATGAATACACTGCGGGCAGCTACCCTTAATCCAGTTAAGCACTATGGCTTAGACGTCGGATTGCTTCAGGAAGGAGACCCGGCTGACTTCATTATTGTTGAGGATTTAGACTCGTTCAACGTAAAAGCGACTTTCATAGACGGCGTTCAGGTTTCAGATGGAAACACCACGCTAATCGACAGTGTGGAGGAGAGAGAGATCAATCAATTTGACTGCCAAGAAATTGCGGTCACTGATATCCAGGTAAAGGCTGAGAGTGACCAAATTCATGTAATTGAAGCACTCGACGGTCAACTCATCACAAACGACCTCACGTTACCTGGCAAAGTAGAAGATGGACACCTGATTTCAGATGCCGAAAGTGATATTTTGAAGATGGTCGTTGTGAACCGGTACCACCCCGCTCCACCTGCGATCGCTTTTGTGAAAAATTTCGGCATGAAGGAAGGTGCCATTGCATCCAGCGTAGCCCATGACAGTCACAACATTATTGCAGTAGGCGTGAACGATGAGGATATCGTTAAAGCGATTAACGTCCTGATACCGCCCAAAGGAGGTATCTCTCTCTGTAATAAAGATCAGGAGATGGTTCTGGGTTTGCCTGTCGGCGGATTAATGACTACTGCCGACGGTTATGAAACGGCTAACCTCTATGAACAAATGGACAATGAGGCCAAGAAACTAGGTTCAACCCTGGGAGCTCCTTACATGACGCTTTCATTCCTGGCKCTKCTCGTAATTCCAAARCTCAAATTRAGTGATAAAGGGTTATTTGATGGAGAAAAATTYCAGTTCACCTCCTTATWTGCCTANKYCRSMKTTTTSCTTTWATTMTTTATATTTGGATGACCATTCCCRCCAYCSATGAAATTCAARCTTGCYGGATTMCTRCTKCTTTCSWCRCTYCTWTTCAAYTGTAAYTCAGARCCAGAGAAGGTRCTGAAACGTGGWTTTATTGACAMATCTGGCGSTRTYGTSTTCGAAACYGACTTYWCYTATGTCGGMRATTTTCATGACGGMYTGGCSGTRGCKGCCARRGCRGAAAAGCGTGGSTATATCGATAAAKCCGGYCAAGTYGTTATTGAACCTCAATWTGAGATAGCAGGTGATTTTGTTCAAGGCTTRGCYTGGGTKGTKATYATGGGMAAGAGRGGGTTCATAGAYRTGARWGGGMATAAARCYATYAATGCKGAATATGATTTCGTWGAGAGTTTYAGCGAAAATATGGCCCGRGTMATGAAGGAAGGYGGAAAATGGGGRTAYATCRACAAGTTTGGRAAGAARGTGATTCCGCCTCGATTCGACAAGGTTGGTGATTTTCATGAAGGCTATGCAATGGCYAAAGACAGTGAYAAGTATGGTTTCATTTATAAGAATGGAGACTATGCCATCGATCCTATTTTTGATCAGGCAGGAGATTTCTCCGAAGGGTTGGCTGCTGTAAAGGTAGGTGATGYATATGGCTACATCAAYAARGTWGATTCYATGGTWATTAARCCAAAATTCGAWGGYGCCGAAGCMTTTCAYAATGGACTGGCCAAGATACAAATGGGTTTRAAAKCGGGATATATCGGYAAAACCGGAGAKACRGAAATAGCYRTSATTTATGATCAKGCAGAGTCWTTTAGTGAAGGMTTGGCCAGRGTYGTTTCAGGMGAKAAAATCASYTACATAGATAMAGAGGGGAATGARGCCTTYGAKTTTCCGTTTGAATATGGYGGCAATTTCTCRGAWGGCCTTRCCTGGGTTRTTMARGATGGRAAATATGGATACATCGAYAAAASMGGYRSCGTRGTCATACCSYTGCATTTCAAAGARGCAGGTGACTTTATGGAWRGCAGAGCGAAGGTCAGCTTTTACGATGAAGACTTGAAGCCTGAAAAGGCGGAATAACCTCCTATTATGTTCATTGAGCAGATCTATACTTCCTGCCTCTCCCAAGCCTCCTACTACATTGAATCCAATGGACAGGCTGCGATTATCGATCCCTTAAGAGATCCGGAACCTTACCTCAAGTTAGCCACGTCCCGCAAGGCGGAAATAAAATATGTGTTCGAAACGCATTTTCATGCAGACTTTGTTTCAGGGCATATAGATCTCGCTCAATTAACCGGGGCGCCTATCATTTTTGGGCCTGGAGCCGAAACCGGCTATGAAATAACCGTCGCTGAAGATCGGCAGGTATTTTCGATCGGAAATGTGATGCTCAAGGTACTGCATTCCCCAGGGCACACCTTAGAATCTTCATGCTATCTCTTATTGGATCCACAGGGAAAGGAACACGCCATATTTACCGGAGACACCCTTTTTATCGGAGATGTAGGCAGGCCCGATTTGATGGGAGGCGTTGCCACAAAAGAAGAACTTGCAGGACATATGTATGCCTCGCTCAATGCGATTATCAAGCCACTACCCAATGAAGTATTGGTATATCCAGCCCATGGGCCCGGATCCAGTTGTGGCCAGAACATTGGCCCGGAGACCTGGTCAACAATCGGGGAACAAAAGAAAAACAACCCTGCCTTACAAGATATGTCGGCATCCGAATTTATTGAATCCATCACCACAGGATTGAAGGCACCGCCACCTTATTATTTCACCGATGCAGCCATCAATAAAAGAGGATACCAGGAATTAGCAGCCGTCATGAAAAGGAATTACACGGCCCTTAGCACAAAGTCTTTTGCCAATTATATAGATCAAGGTGCAGTTGTTTTGGACTCACGGACAGCGCGTGAATTTGAAAAAGGATTCGTGCAAGGAGCCGTCAATATCGGATTAGATGGAAGATATGCCATCTGGGTCGGCACCCTGTTGGACCACTCGGTTCCGCTATTGATCGTTGCAGATCCTGGTAAAGAGAAGGAAGCCATCAGTCGCCTCGCCCGAGTCGGATATGAGCAGGTTCATGGATATCTGGATGGCGGTTTCCAATCCTGGAAAACAAATGGAATGCCTTGTGATACGATCACCTCCATTTCTGCCGATCAGCTTGCAGCACGTGATGACATAGATAGCATACTTGATGTGAGGGAGCCAGAAGAATACCAGGATCAATGCTTAGTGCATGCCAAGAATATACCGCTACCCACGTTGGAAAACGCATTACATCTCGTGGACGACAAGCAATTATTCTACGTTCATTGTCAGACTGGATACCGCTCCATGACGGCCTCTTCCATCCTGAAAAGAAACGGAATTCGTAACTTTATCAACATTGCAGGGGGCATGGACGGCATCCAAAAGACCTCACTGAAATTGAAACATAAGGGGGTTTGATCAGCTATCGAACATTCAAAACATGAGGAAAACCGCCATACCTATCATTGTAGTAGTGATGCTTTGTGGTATCATGTACTCAGAGATAGCCAGTACAACATCCAACATCCCACCGGTTTCCAGGACGGGTGCCCCTTACGAAGGAAATTGTTCRGGATGTCACAGTGGAAAYCTAAATACCGGTGGTGGGAGTATGACCTTCTCCATGGAAGGACTCTCCTATTATACTCCKGAYAGCACCTACAGYACMACGCTACAGGTTRTGGATRGCAGYAAAACACGATTTGGTTTTCAACTTACCGYWTTAGACAGCARCAATAACGGAATAGGAACTTTTATCATWACCAACACGCTCAACACCTCSGCTCAGTCKAATTTAGGGCGTGGGTACGTCAATCAGAAAGGCTCCACCACYATCAATAGCTGGTCGTTTGATTGGACCGCMCCCAGCAGCGATGTGGGRCCCATTACCTTCTACCTCTGCGGMAATGCGACAGACAACAACAGTCAGACCAGTGGTGACAATGTATATATGCGGGCCATTACGGTACCTTCCTGTGGAATTTCCATTTCAAATTCAATTACCGGCACCCAGGGTGACTCATCGGGCGTTATAGACATCACGGTGACCAGTGCATCGCCTCCATTCACTTATCTGTGGTCAAATGGTTCAACYGCTGAGGATCTTACCGGCTTGGATTCGGGCGAATATACGGTGGTGGTGAGTGATGGCGGTGGATGCATCGGAAAAGCGACTTATACTGTCCCTCTTTTRGTTGGWGTTGACGAGAGRTTGAGGGCATCTACTTTTGAGGTGTTCCCGAACCCTACCTCTGGGCAGTTGAGGATTAAATCGACAATTCGCGGTGAGCAGACCGTTGTCAGCGTGTATCATTTGCAAGGCGGCCTCGTCTATCAACAGCAGGGATTAATGAGCGATGGTTTTCTTGATTTATCTGGGTTGCCTGCTGGTATCTATACTTTGATGCTTTCGCAGGAAGAGGCGGTGCAGTATAAGAAGGTTGTGGTTTACTGAAGACTGTCTATCAGATTCACTGGGCAATGTGTTCAGGTACCGGAGACAGGTTTTTGGAAAGAGTTTTGGGCAGGCTTTTTGGCGGCAGCTTGGAGATCTCTCACTGCGTGTCGAGATGACAACATTGGAATTTGCTAATTGATAAATGCCTTCGATTTCTCCAGGGCTGAGGCAATCCCTTCAACATTCTTACCCCCAGCAGTTGCGAAAAAGGGCTGGCCTCCGCCCCCACCTTGAATTTCCGATGCGATCTCTCTCACAATGGCTCCTGCGTCCAAGCCTTTTTCAGCAATGAGG
>JAESRW010000003.1 GCA_016764395.1 Flavobacteriales bacterium | reverse complement strand
TTGGCGCTATGACCCCGCTTGGTAAAAGCGTTTCAGATTATTGGAAAAACCTCACAGATGGAGTCAGTGGCGCTGACACAATAACACGGTTCGACCATTCCCTGTTCAAAACACACTTTGCGTGTGAGGTTAAGGACTTCGACCCCCTAGACTATTTTGATAGAAAGGAAGCTCGTAAGCTAGATCTTTACGCGCAGTTTGCCCTTGCGGCTTCCGATGAAGCCATTGCGGATAGTGGCCTGGATTTAGACAAGCTAAATATGGCGCGTGCGGGGGTAATCCTGGGCGTTGGAATTGGGGGCTTGTCAACCTTTTTTGACGAGTGCGTAAACTTTGCTAACGGCAATGGGGTTCCCAGATTTAATCCATTCTTCATTCCAAAGATGATAGCGGACATTGCGTCCGGACATATTTCTATTAAGCACGGTTTTCAGGGCCCAAACTATACAGCAGTATCTGCATGCGCTTCTTCGACCAATGCGCTCATCGATTGTTACAATCTTATTCGTTTAGGAAAAACCGACGTGTTCATCTCTGGAGGGGCTGAAGCTTCTATAAATCAGGCAGGTGTTGGAGGTTTCAACGCAATGCATGCGCTCTCAGTAAGAAATGATGATCCGAAAACTGCTTCAAGGCCATTTGATGTGGATAGAGACGGATTTGTTCTTGGTGAAGGAGCTGGAATTTTGATATTGGAAGAACTGGAGCACGCCCAGGCAAGGGGTGCACATATTTATGCGGAAGTTGTGGCAGGTGGAATGTCAGCAGATGCACATCATATAACTGCGCCGCATCCTGAAGGACTGGGAGCTAAATTGGTCATGAATTCAGCCTTGGAGGATTATCACGGAGTGAAAGAAACCATTGACTATATCAACGTACATGGAACTTCAACTCCACTGGGTGACATATCGGAAAGTAAGGCGATATTGGATGTGTTTGGAGAGCATGCGTATAATTTAAACATCAGCTCCACAAAGTCTATGACCGGACATCTTTTAGGAGCGGCTGGAGCGATAGAATCAATTGCCTGTATCCTCGCTATTCGAGATGGCCTTATTCCTCCCACGATCAATCATTTTAATGACGACCCCAATTTGGATAACAAGCTCAATTTTACCTTTACCAAGGCAGTGAAAAAGGAGGTGAAGGCTGCAATGAGCAATACCTTTGGTTTCGGTGGGCATAACGCCTCAGTCATTTTTGAGAAGTTTCAAAATTAGCTAAAGAGGCATCTTTCAAATTTGATCTGTTGGGCACAATAGCGTCTCTGACGGCAAGAATTATGGGAAGGATACATGCACACTTCTCTCGAGACAAGAAGTTTCTCCAACACATGAAAAGATTGATCGGATTTTATCCGGGCAATACAGAGCTTTATAAGCTTGCATTCCGAAATAAATCTGCTCCCGAGCATGGTAATGCCAAGGTAACAGGCAATAATGAACGTTTGGAATATCTTGGTGACGCGGTATTGGGTTCAGTGGTCGCGCATTATTTATTCAAGCGCTTTCCTTTTGAAGATGAGGGATTTTTAACCGAGATGCGCTCCAAAATTGTGAATAGAGCACACCTGAATAAACTAGCTGTTAAATTGGGATTTAATGAATTGATTGCAGATAGTGGTGAAAATATAAGTAGATCAGTCTATGGTGACGCGTTTGAAGCTTTAATAGGGGCCATTTATTTGGATAAGGGATACAAGGCCTCCAATGAGTTCATCGTGAATAGAATTTTTAAATTTCACGTGGACATGGATGAACTGGAAATGACCGAGGTAAACTTTAAAGGAAAGCTTATAGATTGGGGCCAAAAAGAAAGAAAAGACATTACTTTTGAATTGGTTGAGGAGATTGGGAAAGGATATGGCAAAAAGTACAAGATTGCAATAATGGTGGAAGGTGAGAATTGGGGTGAGGCAATCGATTTTTCAAAAAAGAAGTCAGAGCAAAGAGCGGCTGAAATAGCATTGAAGGCTAAGGGTTTATTGGATGTCGATAAAAGTGATACAAACACATGAAACGAGTCTCAACCCAACCTTTGTCACTCAGGATAAAGACTGACGGCGAGTTCCATGTGACCGCTTAAAATCAATTTTAAACACATGAAACGACAATTTCTTAGTGTTGAATACGATTACAACTTCTTGTTGATAGGAGTGTGTTGTGTTGCTAAGGACTATCGTCTTTGTTATGAAATCAATAGCAAGTTGGGTTTATTACTTAAGAAARTTGACGATATTGTTCATGGAGTCAGCAAGAAAGCTAAGGCTTCTCAAACTGACTTATTATTAGCACAAACGGAAGGTGACGAAATAAGATACTCGCTATATGTATATCGGCATCCGAAAACTGGATTGATCTACAATGTGGTGTCCAATAAATCAGGTGGCAACATGCTCATACCTGAGATAAAAGAATGTGATTATTTCTTTATGATTACTGGGGAAGCCCATCACAAAGAAAAACGGGAGGCACTGGAAAAAATTAAATCTATACCAATGATCTTAACCGCATTTGAGATTGATCCTATGCAGCTTAAATCCAAAGATCATCTTATATTGAATGACTGAACATTATGAACAAAACAAAAATAGTAGCTACAATTGGYCCWGCSACTTAYRAGGAGGCTGTTTTRTCAAGGATTATYRAKGAGGGTGTAAATGTKTGTCGYCTSAACTTCTCYCATGGRACYCATGARGAGTAYAAAARGGTGATCSAMMGYGTTCGMARACTYAACGAKRAGAAWGGRYACCATACAGCAGTGCTSGCTGACCTWCAGGGYCCAAAACTRCGATTGGGTGAGGTGGAARWTGSSANAAGTAKAKNNAWTRWNASSRRSKMKAYAWTMATWMWYAYCTCAAAGGAAATGGTAGGGAATGCCGAGCGGGCCTTTGTGAGTTACCCAGAGCTGGCTCATGATGTAGTGCCTGGAGCTAGAATCCTGATCGACGACGGTAGAATTGTGCTGAAGGTTATTGAGACTGATGGGGACACTGATATTGTGGCGGATATTGTGCAAGGAGGAACGCTTAAACCACATAAGGGAACCAACTTCCCAGATACAAAAGTGGCAATGCCCTGTATCACGGAGAAGGATTCAATTGATTTAAAATTTGCTTTGGAGCAAGAGGTTGAATGGGTTGCTCTTTCATTTGTACGTTCGGCCCAGGATGTGGTGGAGTTAAAGAAGATAATTCAGGAGAGTGGAAAATCTGCYAAGGTAATAGCGAAAATTGAAAAGCCGGAGGCGATTCAGGATATTGACGAAATAATTAAAGTTTCGGATGCGCTCATGGTAGCCAGGGGTGATTTGGGAGTAGAGATTCCAATGCAGAACGTCCCGATTATCCAAAAGGAATTGGTTAGAAAATGCAGAAGAGCCTCTAAACCGGTGATMATTGCCACTCAGATGATCGAGAGCATGATTGATAGCATAACACCAACACGYGCWGAGGTCAATGATGTAGCCAACGCTGTCATGGATGGMGCAGATGCCGTCATGCTAAGTGCWGAGACATCACTTGGRAATCACCCGGTTGAAGTAATCCARACGATGCRAAAAATYATTGWTCARTCSGAAACTTTTGATGAAATCTATTTCCACTACAAWGAGCCACGGCCTGGYAGRGATCGGTTYATTTCAGATTCWATTTGTTACAAYGCTACTAAAATGGCACARCGTGTRARTGCCACCGCTATTGTAACCATGTCGTTTTCTGGATATACAGGAAGAAAAATMTCAAGCTATCGGCCCAAAGCAAACACTTTTGTATTCACTGCCAATAGGTCGATTCTAAATATGCTAAGCCTTATTTGGGGGGTTCGTGGATTCTTCTATGACAATTTTGAAAGTACCGATCATACAATTKCGGATATCATGAAGCGGTTAAAGGACGAAGGGTGGATYKCGAAAGGAGACCTGATTATCAATATCGCCAGTATGCCGATTACAGACAAAGCAAGGTCCAACATGCTAAAACTMAGCGAAGTGGTATARGTTMTGGATTTGGTTTGGCCCATGATAATGAATTGAACTTTTTCRATGATCYANGCCTTAATTCYCAGTGCNNAGCACCTKGTTTTTGGCAAACCATCTATGTTGCACKTGGCTGATTATCAGGCTAGGGATCAGTMTTTTGTTCCTCGTGATAGCACCCCTAGATTTCCTTTATTGAAAATAKGGTTCTGATTTACGCAACYATTTYCTYAAAGATCCGTATCATTTCATTCAYGCATTATGTTACAAACGCATAGATAAAATTGTCAAAAGAACCACCATCAACTTCCTTAAAGCTGGGAAATAAACCAGAGTTACAGCACCTTACATCACCACCCTCTTGGTTCAATTTTGTCTGTTGAATAGTGTAACTTTCACGAAAGTTATTTTGAATAATTATAAAGCTGATGAATATGAAGAACTTAGACGCTAGACTGGTGTTATTTATCACCACCTTCCTATTGTGTTTATCCACTGTTATAGTTTCTGGGCAGAGTTTAATATCTTCTAATGGAACAGGTGGAGGAGACTGGTCCCTACCTGGCACTTGGGGAGGTAGCGTTCCTGGCCCCCTGGATACAGCGATAATTGTTGCAGGAGATGATGTCGTTGTTGATATAAATACTACAGTGGACAGCGTGTCCTTAGTAGGGGGGTCGTCAACAACATTGACAGTGAATACAGGAATTGTTTTTAATGTACTTGAAGGGGTCAAGCTAGATGATCCAGCTTCCGGTTTTAGCGGTACCCAACTAATTCTAACCGGGACTGCGATAGCGACTATTGGGAACAATATCAACTTCGACAATGACCGGTCTCAAGATTTTCTGACAATTGTTGATATGAGCAGTGGAGCCAGCATGCTTAATTTGGGAGGTGATTTAGTTTTCAATCCAACGGGGATATTATCGAGCAGCACAACGAGTGCTATAAATTATAATAGTTCAAGTGCTCAAACCATGAATTTTGGCCCAAGCGGATCTGGTTTGCACAAATACAACGACGTAAAGATCAACAATTCCGGACCTGGTGTGACCTTAGCAGCAGCGATCACGAATACCAATATGGTGGGTGACCTTACGATCGTTTTGGGCATATTCGATAACGGTGGTTTTGCAATGGCAGAGGCCTCCGGGGATAGCATTAAGATCCAGGCGGGCGGAACGTTTCGATTAAGCGGCACATCGGTATGGCCTACGGGATTTGGTGATTCTTTAACAGCTGGCTGTACGGTAGAATACACGGGAGGAGTACAAACCGTAAATGCGCCTAGTAATAACGAGGCACTACAGAATGTGCTAATATCAGGTGGAAGTACCAAAACGCTAGGTACGGATTTGAATATAGATGGTAACTTGACCATTGCTGCCACCACAACACTGGACGCCGATGCCGCAAACGACTACAATATTAACCTTGCGGGGAATTTTATCAATAATGAGGTTTTCCTCGCCAGAGAAGACACGGTATTTTTTGACGGCTCCACAACAATTTCCGGTGCAAAGCAAAYTTCCTTYAATWCCATAAGTRTAGTRGCSKCYTCTACMTTATTYGGTCATGCAACGGATACGGTTAWCRTTASYGAAGATTGGATCAACAATGGAACGTTCGATGCCAATGGGGGAAGCATACGCTTCAGCGGAACCGGTGCCATAACGGGTGGCTCCACGAACAGTTTTAATGACGTTATTATTGCTTCAGCAGGCAGCACAACAGGCCCTGCCAGCGGTACCATTAATGTGGCCGGCAATTGGGTTCAGGATGGGACATTTCTGTCCAACAGTGGTACGGTAAAYTTTAATGGTACATCGTTAATATCGGGAACAACCGACCCAATATTTAACCACCTTGTGATAGCAGGAGCCAGTACACTGACCGGAAAGGCATCTGATACTGTAACAGTAGGAGGAAATTGGACCAACGGCAATACCTTCACTCATAACTCTGGTACTGTCAAGTTCACGAGCAGTACGGGTGTGATTGGTGGTTCGGCCATTACCGGGTTTAATAATGTATTCATCACCTCTGCTGGAGCGGTGTTAATGGCACCTACAGGCACTATGCAAGTAGCGGGAGATTGGACCAATGATGAAAGCTTTACCCATAATGGAGGTTTGGTTGAGTTCAATGGAAGCTCCACCATCATTGATTCTAATCAAACAACCTTTAATGATGTAACGATTACGGGCACACTGCTGGGGATGCTTAGTGACACGGTTCGAGTTAGCGGCAACTGGGTGAATAATGGAACCTTTACACACAATAGTGGTGCAATAGATTTTAACTCATCCACTACTGTTAGCGGGTCTTCGACAACGTCCTTTTTTGATGTTAGAATAACGGGTACCCTCATTGCTCCGGCCGGCACCATGAACATTGCAAGGAATTGGGTAAACAACGGTACGTTTACCCATAGCTCGGGAACGATTGATTTTACTGGAACCGATACGATTTCAGGAACAACGAACAATGTGTTCAACAACGTCACCATCTCTGGCACACTGGTGGCGCCCCTCAACGATACGTTGAGTCTTGCAGGAAATTGGAACAATACAGGAACCTTCACACATAATAATTCTACTGTTGATTTTATTGGAGGTGCAGCTAAAGGGATCACAAGTGTAGGCGGTGAGACCTTTAGCACGATGGCGGTGAGTGGTGCAGGAGTCGTTACGCTCAATGACAACGTAGCGGTGGTTGATACCTTAAGAATGGTCTCAGCAAATATAGATGCCGGGACAGACACGATCACGTTGGGTTCAAGCACTTCGAATGAGGGTACCTTTAAATACACTGCGGGGACAATTGTCGGGTCATTCGAACGCTGGATCAACACGGTTTCTACTGACTACGTCTTTCCAGTGGGTACCGCAACAAATAAGAACTCCGCTAAGATTAACCTCTCAGCTTTAACTGGGGGAACGATCACCACACTTTTTACAGCCTCTGACCCTGGCAATACCGGGCTGCCTATTGAAGACGCTCCCGGTGATTCAGTTTATGATGCCTATAATGATGGCTTTTGGACCTTAGGAGGAGCAAATGGAATGGTGGCTACAACATACTCTCTGAATTTAGCGGGAACCGGGTTTGTAGAGCACACGATTCTCAGTGATACTACACACCTCATGAAAAGAGCTGGCGCAGGAAGCTCATGGACATTTGATGGCACACACGCGGCAGGTGTCCCTGATACTGTCAAACGAACTGGCATGAGTGGACTGGCACAATTTGGCTTTGGGAATCTGTGCTATAAACCTGTAACTTCGGCCATTGCAGGCCCAACTGAAGGGTGTTCTGGTGGAAAAGATACCATGTCGGTAACGACAACGGCTGGTTCCACATATAGTTGGGTAGTTTCTGGAGGTACTTTTGTTCTAATCGGAACGGGAACTGATAGTATTGAGGTAACCTGGAATGCCGCTCCTGGCGGAACCGGAAGAACGGTGAAATGTCAGGAGACCAATGTCTGTGATGTCGTGGGTGATACGGTAACAAAAACCGTCACTGTTCATACCTTACCTACTTCACCAATTACTGGAGTTACTGGTGTGACCACGGGCAGTACATTCAATTATACCGTATTGAGTAACACCGGTTATAACTATACGTTCTCACTATTGCCTTTGCCTTCTCTGGGAGTGGTGAATACGCCCACTCCCGACTCTGAAAGTACGATTACATGGGGAGGAAGTGCTGGTATTGATACCATAAGGGTGGTGGCAGATTCAGGAACAGGCGTGTGCCCTGCAGACACCGTATTCCTTACTGTTAACATAGGTGGTACGATTACCTCTAACGGAACTGGAGGAGGTAACTGGGATGATGCGCTTACTTGGTCTGGAGGAGTTCCTACTTCTGCAGACTCCGTCGTCATTTTATCTGGAGATGCAGTAATTGTAAATGCTGATTCGACCTGTTTGGCGGTTAAAATTGGTGGTGATGCTGCGTCTACCGCAACGTTAACTGTAAATAGTGCGAATACTTTTACGGTTACCAATGGTGTTCAGATAGATGATATGACCAGCGGGGCGGCGCCTACACAATTTATTTTGGCCGGTACAGCAACGGTGACGATCGGTGGTGGCATTGAATTTAAAAATGACCAGGGTGCAGATTTCTTGACAATAGTAGATATGACTGCCGGAGCAAGCACATTGAATCTGGCAGGCGGAATCAGTTTTCCATCAACCTCTTTTGGCTTTTTTGATGGGGGCACCACCAGTACCCTAAACCTCAATGGCACAACTGCACAGACATTAATTCATACGTCCTCCCTTACCTATGCTAACGTGGAGTTCAACAACGCTGTTGGAGTTACTCTCGGGGATAATTTCAGCGAAACCGAAGTTAAAGGTGGTGTCAAAGTAGCTAGTGGAATATTCAACAGTGCCGGTTTTGACTTAGAATTTAGAGGAGATTGGGAAAATAATGGCACGGTAAACTTTAATGCCGGTGACTCCATTATCATGGCTGGCGCTGGCCCCAATTCTCTTAAGGGAACAAGTACTACTTCATTTCAAAACTTAAGAATAGCGAAAACATCAGGCGGTGTAACCATTGATGCCAGTGCAGACATAAATATTTCATTGACACTCGATGGAGGGGCTGTGACTTCTCCATCGAGCAATATTTTAACGTTGTTATCCAATGCCTCTAGAACTGCGTTTTTAGCGGAAGTGACAGGTGGTGGAACACTTGACAGCTTGAGAATTCAAAGACATTTGAATAATGTACCTGACGATTGGCGTTTGCTAGGAGCTGCAGTTGTTGGAACAGATATTGAGGATTGGAACGCCGAAATTGTAATGTCTGGATTCACGGGCACCGAGGATCCTATCAGTACTTTTAATTCTGTGTTCAATTATGATGAAACACACACCGGAATTGTAGACTCCGGATATACGGTGCCTGCTTCCACCTCAGTAGGTCTATCAACAGGAGTAGGATACATGATATGGGTAGGTCAGGCATTAAATTCTAATTTTACGAAAACCATTGACTTAAGAGGCACGCCTCGAATTGGAACACAGGTAATTACAGCGAACTATACGGCCGGGGTTCCAACACCCGACGATAATGTGGATGGTTGGAATTTGATTGCAAATCCGTTTCCGGCTGACATTATTTGGGATAGCGTTTCGCTCTCCCCGAATATGACACCGTTCGCTTATGTGTTAGACCCAGCAACAGAAAGTTATTTCGCCATCAAAAATGGCGGCGGGACGGATTCAGATTCCAGTATTGCCTCTATGCAGGGCTTTTGGGTCAAGGCCAGTACAGGAAGCGGTACCGTTACAATAATGGAGAGACACAAGAAAACCTCCGATGGAAACAATTTCCAAAAGGTGAACTCTGTACCAGAGCCTGGATTGACACTAACGTACACTTCAAATGGCAGGGCAGAACGTGTAGATATTCGATTTGAGCAAGGTGCTACAGAGAGTTATGATGCATTTTACGATGCATATAAGTTGGCCAGTTTAAATTGGCAACTCTCCAATTTCAGCAGTTTGAGCAATGACTCAACGGACCTCGCATACAATTCTTTGCCTGAATTGAATCAGAGCTATTCTGTGCCTCTTAAAATCAGCTGGGGTTATCCAAGCTTTATGACAGGTACCCTGGTTAACGGAACAATCAATGCCAGTAGCCTAGCCGGTTTACCGGCCAGTGCCTGTGTTGTATTAGAGGATCTTGACTCAGCCACATTTACGGATTTGAGAACCAGCTCTTATACCTTCGATATCCCGGATTCATTGACCCGGCCAAGATTCGTGCTCCATATAAGTACCCCGATTTCAAAGGAAACGATCAATGTAGCCTGTAGCGGTGGAACTGATGGAGTCGCCATAGCGGGAGGACAGGGAACTGGTCCATGGAGTTATCTTTGGTTGAACGCCAATGGAGATACTGTTCAGAATACCCCTAATGTGAATTCAGTTGATACTTTAGCAGGAATAGCTGCAGGTGACTATACCGTGTTGGTAACTGGCTCAGGAGGGTGTTCGACCATTTCCGATACATTGATGGTAACGGAACCTGCGGTCTTGGGATCAATTATAGTTTCAACTCAGGATGCAACCTGCTTCGGGGACAATAATGGTTCGATTAACGTCAGCGTTAATGGCGGAACATTACCCTATGCATTTTCTTGGTCATCAGGACAGATAACGAAGGATATTAGTGGTATTGTTGCTGGAAACTATGACCTGAACGTTACGGATAGCAATGGATGTGTAACGACGCTATCTGCCGCCATTTCTGAGCCCGGTGAGTTGCTTGGCAACGGAACCACAACTGATGAAACATGTGTTGATGATGCCGATGGGTCAGTTGATCTAACAACTAGCGGTGGAGCTGCACCCTATAGTTTCTCATGGTCTACGGGAAGCACTACAGAGGATTTATCAAATCTGAGCCAGGGTACTTATAGCGTTGATATTACAGACTCACTGGGTTGTACCAATGCAGAAACATATACCATTTCGGGATCTGCCTTGGTTATTTCAGGATTCACTGTGATAACTGATACAGTTTACCTSAGCCAGGGAGGCAGCTTGCAGTTCACCAATGCATCCTCTGGCGCATCTGTATTTGAGTGGAACTTTGGTGATGGATCGCCGAACAGCACTTTAGCTGACCCACTTCACGTATTTGGGGTAACAGGCACTTTTGAGGTTTCACTGGTTGCCAACAGCAGCAGTAATTGCAGAGATACCTCGTATCAAACCATAGTTGTACTAGATGAGCCTTTAGTTGGTATAGATGACATTGGTGGTATGGGCTTTCCAAATGTGAATTATTTGACGAAAAATGATGGAATATATGTACAGTTCACATTTGACGAACCTACGCCGGTGAATGTTCAGGTGTTTAATATCATCGGGCAGGAGATTACACCAAGGTTGAATGTTACTGTTGATAGAAATGAAATCAAACTACTTGATCGAAGTGACGTGGTTGGCATATACCTTATCAGAGTTGAATCAGACACTTGGAGTACAACGGGGAAAGTAATCTATTAAGAAAGCGATTTATCAAGGTTGGCGGCAGATAGGCTATCTAGCCGGCCAACTAAATTGCGGACTGGAACTGCTCCAGGAACCGCATGTCATTTTCGAAGAATAGACGGATATCATCGATGCGATACTTGAGCATGGCGGGCCGTTCTATTCCCAATCCAAAGGCATAACCGGTATATTTTTCGCTATCGATATTGCAGTTTTCCAAAACCGCTGGATCCACCATTCCGCAACCAAGAATTTCCACCCACCCGGAGTGTTTGCACACTGGACATCCATCTCCCTTGCAGATTAAACAGGAAATGTCCATCTCAGCAGAAGGCTCTGTGAACGGAAAGTAGGACGGCCTAAATCGAATTTGAGTATCCTCGCCAAACATTTCTTTAGCAAAGTAATAAAGCGTCTGTCGCAGATCGGCGAAAGATACGTTCTCATCCACATACAATCCTTCTATCTGGTGAAAGATACAATGGGACCTTGCGGAGATGGTCTCATTTCTATAAACGCGCCCTGGGCAAATTATTCTTATCGGAGGTTCAGTGCTCTCCATGACCCGGATTTGTTGGGGTGACGTATGAGTTCTTAATAGTATATCTGGATCCGTTTGGATAAAAAACGTGTCCTGCATATCTCTTGCTGGATGGTCTTCAGGCATATTTAACGCGGTGAAGTTGTTCCAGTCTGTTTCTATTTCAGGGCCTTCAGAGACGGTAAAGCCAATGCGCTGAAATATTTGCGTCATGGTATTCCGAACAATGGAAATGGGGTGTCTTGTACCCAGCGCTAATGGCACTCCGGGAAGAGACAGGTCTTGTTCCGGGCCGCCGCTCTTTTTCTCAGAAGAGATGGAAGCCTTAAGAGATTCAAGTTTGGCCTCTGCCTTGTTCTTAACCTCATTGATCTTAGCGCCCAAAGCCTTACGGGCGCCCTCATCCACCTCCTTTAGCTTCGCAAACAGCGCCTTAACCTTACCCTTTTTACCAAGGTATTCTATTCGGTACTGTTCTAACTCGGAATGATTCGAAGCGCTACTTTCCTCGATCTCCTGAATTAAATTCTCTAAATTCAGATCGGCCATTGCTTATTTTGATGCCTTGAGCTTGATGGTGACGGCATTAACAGGAACGCTTCCATTAACTGGTACCGCTGCGATCTTGTCCACAATATCAAGTCCGGAAATAACCTCACCAAAAACCGTGTATTGTCCATCAAGATGAGGGGTGCCCCCAATAGTAGCATAATCTTTAATTTGCTGTGCTGTGTACTTGATTCCGCTCCTCTGCCCCATTTGTGTTAGTGTGGCTTCCGGAGTTTGCCTTCCGTGTACAATGTAAAATTGAGATCCAGAAGACTTCCTCTGAGGATTAACATTGTCTCCCATTCTTGCTGCGCAAAGCGCTCCTTTTTTATGATGGAATTTAGTGTCAATTTCGGCAGGAATGGTTGCGCCGATACTCTCCACGCCGTTGCTCCCTGGTTTGCCACCCCCTTGTATCATAAATCCATTGATGACGCGGTGGAATGTAGAACCATTCATCTCACCACTTTTCATCAGCTTCAAAAAATTGTCCCGATGTAATGGTGTTTCGTTATACAGTTTGACCTTAATAGTGCCCAGTTCAGTGATTATCTCTACCACCTTTTCCTTTTGTGCTTTTTCTCCTTTGGGTGCTTTATTGTAGAGTTTAGCGCTTACAAATATCCCAGCTGCAAATAGTACTATCAGAGCTAACGTCGCATTTTTTTTCATCGTACTTGTTTTTGGCCCGCCTATGGGTAGACAGATTAGGTGCGTTTCCTATGCAAAATTCGTCCCAAAAAACAACGGGACATTTCCGGGGCGAAAGTACTCAATATTTCCCTTTTTACTTGTAAATCTATCCTTGTAAGGCAATATAAAATGCATCCGATTTCGATATAGACTTGGTGGTATTTATAGGATGTGTATTTTCGCTTTCATAAAGTGAGACATGGCTTATCTTGACATCATTCTATGTATCCCTTTGATTTGGGGGTTATTTACAGGTTTTATGAAAGGGCTCATCGTTCAGGTGGCGTCTATTCTGGCTTTGGTGCTTGGAATTTACGGGGCCATCATATTTTCCAATTTTGCTCAGGATTTCTTGCTAGCCAACTTTCAGATAGATCACAAATATCTGGGGATTACGGCCTTTGCAATGACCTTTATCGCAATTGTTGTAGGCGTTTATTTTCTGGGAAAGGCTGTGCAGAAACTGATTGATATGATGGCTTTGGGCCTTTTTAACAAACTCCTGGGTGCTGCATTTGGGCTTATAAAGTTTGCGCTCGTGCTTTCTGCCCTGCTGTTTGTCTTTGATGTGATAGACCGTCAGATTTCTTTAATAGAGCAAAAGGATAAGGACAAATCTGTTCTATACGGACCTTTGAGCAAGCTCATTCCAAGGATTGCTCCCGATGCAAAAAAGATGGTCGAAAAAACCAGTAGGGAGATCCTGGTGTAGCAATGATCCAATGACGACGCTAGTTAGAGATCGCCTCAACGCCAGGCAGGCTTTTGCCCTCCATAAATTCTAACAATGCTCCTCCACCGGTCGATACGTAACTCACTTGATCTGCAAGTCCAAATTGATTGATCGCCGATACAGAGTCTCCTCCTCCTATTAACGAGAAAGCGCCTTTACTGGTAGCTGCGGCAATTGCCGTTGCGATTGCCTTGCTGCCCATTTCAAAATTGGACATCTCAAATACACCCATCGGTCCATTCCAAACAATAGTTTGGGAGTTCGCGACTACCTCTTCGTATAATTTGATCGTTTCAGCGCCTATGTCAAGGCCAAGCCACCCCTCCGGAATACTATCGATAGCCACAGTTTGTATGGCCATTTCATTAGAAAATTCCTGGCAAATAATAGAGTCAACGGGGAGGTGCAGTGTGACGCCAGTGTTTTTGGCGCGCTCAATGATATCCAATGCAACTTCAATCTTTTCATGGTCAACTAACGAGCCCCCGATCTCCCCACCCAGCGCCTTGATAAAAGTATAGCTCATGCCACCGCCGATTATGATATGGTCCACCAGGTTCATGAGTTGCTTAATGACCTCTATTTTGCCTGCTATCTTTGCGCCTCCCAGTATCGCCGTTATCGGTTTTTCTGGACTTTTCAACACTTTATTCAGATTCTCTAGCTCTTTGAGCATCAGATATCCGAACATTTTTATTTCTGGAAAAAATTGGGCAACAATTGTTGTCGACGCGTGGGCTCTGTGTGCTGTTCCAAAGGCGTCATTAATGTAGATGTCCCCTAAATCAGAAAGAGCCTTTGCAAACCCTTTGTCACCTTTCTTTTCTTCAGGATGGAAGCGGAGGTTTTCCAGTAATACAATTTGCCCATGTTTTGATTTTAAGCATGCCTGTTTAGCTACTTCGCCGATACAATCCTCTGCGAAAACTATTTCAGCTCCGGTTAACTGGTGCAATTGGCTGGTAATGTTTTTTAGAGAGTACTTCGCTTCATAGCCATCTGAGGGGCGTCCAAGATGCGACATGAGAATTGGAACACCACCCTGCTCTATTACGCGTTGGATGGTAGGTAGTGCAGCTCGGATCCTGGTGTCGTCAACAACTTCCATTGCTTCATTGAGGGGGACATTAAAATCAACTCGGATGAGTGCTTTTTTTCCTCGAAAATCAGTTGTTTCCATGGTTTTCACTGCGTGAAGTTATGGTTTATTTGTGGTACCAGAAGTACAGGGCTGTAAGATGCATTTGTAGAATCGGCAGTCATGCTTTGCTTTCAGCAGCAGAAACAGGATTGAGAAACCCCTACTTTCTTAATCAATTTGTGCAACTATGTCCTTATATTTGACCGCCTTCTAAAAACGAATTTTGCATGCTATTTTCTGAGGTAATAGGGCAAGAAGCTGTTAAGCAGAGGTTGATTTCCACCGTTTCCGACAACAGGATCAGCCACGCACAACTATTCTTGGGCCCGGAAGGGTCCGGAAACTTGGCGATGGCCATTGCATATGCCCAATTTATTTCGTGTACCACTAGGTTGGAAACGGATTCATGTGGGAGCTGCCCATCTTGTTTGAAATACCAAAAGCTTGCACACCCGGATTTGCATTTTATCTACCCAATAAACTCCACCAAGGAAGTGCCGAAGCCCCGAAGCGCCAAGTTCATTGAAAAATGGCGCGGTATCGTCACAAAAAACGCCTATTTGAGCCTCGGCCAATGGTACATGGAAATAGGCATTGAAAACAAGCAGGGCCTTATAAATGCTGAGGATTGCAATGACATCATAAAAAGACTAAGCCTCAAATCGTTTGAGTCGGAATATAAGGTAATGATTATCTGGCGGCCGGAGCGCATGTTTCATGCAGCCGCCCCAAAGCTTTTAAAGATTTTAGAAGAGCCTCCTGCAAAAACACTATTTCTTCTGGTAGGAGAAAATCAGGAGCAAATCTTAAAGACGATTGTCTCACGGACGCAAATTGTGAAGCTAAAGAGAATTGAAGAAGAAGATCTATCAGCTGCGCTAACAAGGAATAATGGGATTCTGGAAACTGAAGCAAGACACTTGGCCATTCAGTCCGCTGGGAACTATACGGAGGCGCTTCGCCTGTCAGAGTCAAATGAAACAAGGGACTTTAACAGCGAGCAATTTCAGGTATGGATGAGGCACTGTTTCAAATCCGATTGGATTCAGGCTACTGAGTGGATTGATCACGTTGCCAAATTGGGTAGGGAGCGGCAAAAGAACTTCTTGCAATATTGTATTGGGATGATCCGGCAATCAATGTTGCTAAACTATCGTATAAGGGAGTTGGTAAATGTTGAGGGGAATGACCTTTCGTTTGTGAAAAACTTCGCTCCCTTTGTGCACGCAGGTAATTGTGTGCAATTCGCAGAATTGTTAAACACGGCGCATTTGAACATTGAGCGGAATGCAAATCCGAAGATTTTGTTCCTTGATCTTTCTATGAAGATTGCTGAACTATTGAAGCAAAAAAGCCACACGCATGAAAGGCAAGAGTAGTATTGTGAATGCTCCGGGGATGGGGTGGTTGTTGGCATTTGTGCTAATAATCTCAATAGGAGCCTGTGATACCAATAGGGTTTTTGAGGAAAATCGGGAAATAGCTGATGGTGTATGGAATGTACTCGACACCATTACTTTTCAGGTAGATATTGTGGACTCCATTAATCCTCAAAACATTTACATCAATGTCAGAAACAGCGGCATATACGCATATTCCAATCTCTTCATGTTTGTGACAACCACTTTCCCGAATGGCCGGTCGAGCAAGGATACAGTTGAATGCATACTTGCTGATCAACACCAGTGGCTCGGAAGCGGTTTGGGGGATATTTGGGACCATCAAATACTGTATAGGAGCAGRGTGAGATTTCCGMTCMYTGGCAGATATACSTTCTCTTATGAACAAGCKCAAAGAAGTGGYGAYAARGCGTTYATTGAGGATCTGCCKGGYATTATRGATGTTGGAATCCGGATMGAGAAACAAAATTAATTSGAATTRGGGACGTTAGCCTAWCGATGACAGTAAATAAGAGATATATTAAATGGATTGTCGGGTTCTGGCTGGCTATAGCAGGTGGTGCAGGAGGATTGTTCGTGTTGATGTGGACCATTACATCAGGTATGTGGGGCAGCTTACCGACTTTTGAAGAGCTGGAAAACCCACAGAGCAATATAGCCACAGAGGTTTTCTCTTCGGATGGCCAGCTTTTAGGCAATTATTTCCGGGAAAACAGATCAAATGTATTGTATGAGGACCTTTCACCCAATCTGGTGAATGCACTGATCGCTACCGAAGACGTTCGCTTCAAGGATCATTCAGGAGTGGATTTTCGGGGATTGGGCCGGGTATTGATCCGRACTGTTATTTTACGTCAGGGAACCGGCGGTGGAAGCACCATTTCCCAGCAGCTGGCCAAGAACCTATTTCCCAGGAAGGAGCTCTCCAAAATGGAGCTGGTAATTCAAAAGCTAAAGGAGTGGATTATTGCTGCACAGTTGGAAAAGAGCTATACCAAAGAGGAGATTCTTGCGATGTACTTGAACACCGTACCTTTTGGAAGTCATTCATATGGAATTAAAACTGCTGCCAGAACTTTCTTTAACACCACACAAGATTCCCTTGAGGTTCAAGAGGCAGCAGTGCTGGTCGGCTTGTTAAAGGCCCCATCCTTCTATAACCCGAGGAGAAATCCGGAGCGTTCTAAAGGGAGGCGAAATACGGTGATGGGCCAGATGAAAAAGTATGGTTATTTGGAGGAGGCAGTATATGATTCATTGTCAAAATTGCCAATCGAGCTCAGCTATAGGTCTCAGGGCCACAGGGCAGGACAGGCGACCTATTTTAGGGARTATTTGCGAGGTCAGATAAGCGAATGGTGTAAAACGCATACCAAGCCCAAGTCCAACCAGCCATACAATTTATATCGGGATGGTTTGAAGATCTATACAACCATCGATTCGAAGATGCAACGCTATGCCGAACAGGCGGTTAGTGAACACCTGGGAGGGGAACTTCAGGCTCAATTCTTTAAGCACTGGGAGGGTGTTAAGAACGCCCCCTTTTACCATCTCTCAAAGCAGGAAATGGAGAACAGCATGAATGGCGACAAGAGAAGGTCAAAACGGTATAAYGTCATGATAGGAAARGAATGCGGMAACTGTGGCCGAAGAGGGGATTATGTAAGCGCTGTAAAAGTGCATGCAGTGGAATTCTTCAAATGCTCTGCAGAGGATTGCGGATATTTGAGTCGGGCCATTCCTAAAGATTCCATTGATATCGTTTTCAATCTACCGGTTAAAATGCGGGTGTACTCTTCTAAAGGTGAAGTTGACACGATTCTAAGTCCGATGGATTCCATCCTGTACTATAAGTACTTCTTACACGCTGGCTTCATGTCTATGGACCCTCATAGCGGACACGTTAAAGCCTGGGTAGGCGGTATTAACTATAAGCACTTTCAATATGATCACGTGAAATTGGCAAAAAGACAAGTGGGCTCAACATTCAAGCCTTTCGTTTATACCATGGCGATGGACGCGAAGTGGTCACCTTGTACCAAAATCCCCAACGTTCCGGTAACTTTTGAAAAGGGCGAATACAATATTCTTGAGTCCTGGACACCAAGAAATTCGGGAAGCGAATTCAACGGACTCATGCTGTCTTTGAAGTTCGGACTCGCTAATTCCATTAATTGGATGACGGCCTATGTGATGAAACAAATCGGGCCCGATCCGGTCATTAAAATGGCAGAACGAATGGGAATTACCAGCTATCTTGACCCCCAGCCATCTCTGTGTCTTGGCACTTCAGATGTATCGGTTTACGAAATGGTGGGCGCTTACAGCACTTTTGCCAACAAAGGCGTATGGACCGAACCGATCATTGTTACGCGAATAGAGGACAGCAAGGGGAATGTGCTGGAGGAGTTTATTCCCAAACGGGTAGAAGCAATGAGTGAAGAAACAGCCTCTCTGATGGTAAATATGCTCATGGGTGTTGTAGACGGCGTATATGACGAGGAGGCAGGGAAAAAGATTGGTACAGCCGTGCGATTGAAGTATAAGTATAAGCTTAAAGGGCAAATTGCCGGCAAAACAGGAACCACTCAGAACTACTCCGATGGATGGTTCTTGGGYGTTACGCCCAACCTGGTTTCGGGTGTGTGGGTAGGCTGCGAGGACCGCTCCGTACACTTCAGAAGAATGAGCCTGGGTCAGGGTGCAAATATGGCATTGCCCGTTTGGGCGCTCTATATGAAAAAGCTATACGCAGATAATAGTTCGGGATATACCGAGGAGGATAAATTCGACTTGATTCCTGGTTCAAAAATGAATGTAGAGTTGAATTGTACCCGATACAATTATTTGCAATCCAACGATATGGGGGATTCTCCAGATCCATTCGATTAATTAACACATCTATCTATCTTCCCTATTAAATCCATGAGCTCTCTAGACCAGCAATTATCCGAATTAGGATTGGAGGAACAAACCGCTAAAACCTTATCATCAAAGGTCGCCTYAGTGGTTGACGAAAATGAGGCTGTGAAAGCATGGTCCATGGTGTCCAAAGAGGTGCTCAGCCCTGAGTTGCCTTTTGAGGTGCACCAGGCGATATTCAATCATRTATATGCTGGATGGAAAGGTGACAACCCGAAACCGGTATGGACTCCCTCGGAAACCGAGATGGCTTCCTCCAATGCGCATGGCTTTTATACTGCACTGGGTTTAAGTGATTATGCTGAATTACATGCCTGGTCCAATGATAATCCCGTGGAGTTTTGGGAAAAGACGACCCAAGATCTCGGCATCTCGTTCAGCAAACCGTATGATACTATCTGCACTTCAATGGATGTGGAGAGTCCTGGATGGTTTGGTGGCGGGAAGATGAATATTGCGGACAGTTGCTTTAACCGCAACCCTAGGGACCTCGCCATTACTTACCAACGAGAAGGAGGCGCTATTGAGAAGTGGACATTCGGTGAGCTTAAATCTTTGAGCAATAAAGTAGCCAATGGGCTGATTAAGCATGGCTTGCAAGTAGGTGACTCAGTGGCAATTGACATGGTAATGACAGCTGAGGCGGTGGCCGTATACCTGGGCGCTGTAATGGCTGGGTGTGCAGTTGTTTCAATTCCGGATAGCCTGGCTCCAGATGAAATACAGAAACGTCTTGAAATATCAGATGCAAAAGTGGTGTTTACACAAGATGTCTTGCTCAGGGCGGGTAAAGAGCTCCCCCTCTACAACAAAATTCTTGAGGCAAATCCTAAATCCGTGGTGATCATCCCGGCAGGAGAAAGCCTAAAAGTCGCTTTAAACGAGGGGCATTTACAGTGGGCCGAATTTTTAAGTGATAATGATGCTTTYCATTCGATACAATGCAACCCACTTGATCATATAAACATATTGTTCTCAAGTGGCACGACCGGTGATCCCAAAGCGATACCATGGAACCACACCACTCCAATCAAGTGTGCCTCAGATGGGTATTTTCACCACGATATTCACGCCAATGACGTGGTTGCTTGGCCAACTAATTTGGGCTGGATGATGGGCCCCTGGCTCATTTTTGCGGCATTTTTAAACAAAGCATCTATAGCGCTTTACTATGGTGCACCGATGGGCAGTGAATTCGGAGCATTTATTAGAGATGCAAAAGTTGCCATGCTAGGTGTCGTGCCAAGTATGGTGAAGCACTGGAGAAACAGCAACAGTCTTGAAGGGATAGACTGGACCAATATCAACAATTTTAGTTCTACAGGGGAGAGCTCCAATTCTGATGACATGTTTTGGCTCATGGCAAAAGCTGGATACAAACCCGTTATTGAATATTGTGGGGGAACGGAAATCGGAGGAGGGTATTTGTCCGGCTCCATGTTGCAAGCCGCCGCTCCCTCATTTTTTACCACGCCATGTATGGGCTTGAATTTCCATGTTCTGGATGAGGAGGGCCATCCTACCGAACAAGGGGAAGTTTACTTAAGCGGCTTGTCGCTGGGACTTTCCATAGCACTGCTTAACCAGGTTCACCACGATGTGTATTTTGAAGGAACGCCGGAGCTGGAAGGACGCAAATTGAGAAGGCATGGCGACGAAATTGAAATAACCAAGTCAGGATTTTTCAGGGCACATGGCCGCGTAGATGACACTATGAACTTGGGAGGTATTAAGGTCAGTTCGATTGAAATTGAGAGAACACTCAACGGAATTGATGCCATTGTGGAAACTGCAGCCATTGCAGTTGCAGAGGAGGCTGGAGGGCCCAGCCAGCTGATCGTATATGTAGTTCTAAAAGAAAAAGAGGAGGCCGATTTAAAAGAACTCACAGGTGAAATGCAGAGGGTGATACGCGGTAAGCTCAACCCGCTTTTTAAAATTAAAGAAGTGGTACCCATCGATGTATTACCTAGAACCGCCTCCAACAAGGTGATGAGAAGGGTGTTGAGAAGAAAGTTTATAGACGCCAGAACAACAGTTTAGAATTTCGAAATGGGCGAGCAAAACCGGCATGGGAAAGTACTATCAGTTATTATACCTGCCTACAACGAGGAAGCGACTGTTGAGCTCATACTGAGTAAGGTCAAATCAGTTGAGTTAGCTTACCATGTTCAAAAGGAGATTTTACTTGTTGATGATTGCTCTACCGACAATACCCTGGACAAGGTGGCAGACTTTCAACAGGCCAACCCTGAGTTCCATATTACGGTCGTTAAATCGGAGGCCAATGCTGGCAAAGGGGCAGCCATACACAAGGGAATAGCTGCTGCAACAGGTGATTTTATCATCATTCAGGATGCAGACCTGGAATATGATCCCAGGGAATATAATGACTTGCTTAAGCCAATCATGGAGGGCTTTGCCGATGTGGTCTATGGTTCCCGTTTTATGGGCAATAACCCACATCGCATATTGTTTTTCTGGCATTCCTTGGGCAATCAGTTTCTGACGTTTCTGTCAAATATGTTCTCCAACCTCAACTTGACAGACATGGAAACTTGCTACAAGTTGTTCAGTGCAAATGTGCTGAAAAGCCTTGTGCTAAAAGAGGAACGTTTTGGATTTGAACCAGAAGTCACGGCTAAGACAGCGAAGATTGTTGGGATTAGAATTTATGAGGTCGGAATTTCCTATTACGGACGCACATATGAGGAGGGAAAGAAAATAAATTGGAAGGACGGTGTATGGGCAATTTATTGCATCCTTAGGTACAACTTATTTAAGTAGCGTCTCTAGATAAAGATAGCTTGCTTGCCTCAGGATAGACACATACCTATCCCATCCCCAATCAGGCCCATCCCAAGGAGGATGATATAAATAGGTCATCCTAAGGTTTAGAAAGATCGCGTACAAAAAAGCCGCTCCAACGAGGCCTTTGATCTTTGGTCCCGCTGTATTGATTACTTTATTAACAACAAATGCAAAAGGGATCATCAAAAGAGGATAATAGGCTATAAATGCCCGATGGCCAAATGCCGCTCCGAACCACCAGGCCCACCAGCTGGATATGATGTAATACGTCACGATCATGATGGTGAGGATCGCATAACTGTTATGCGTTTTACTTCTGGCTGTCATGCCCAACCCAATCAAGGCAACTAGCATAATCGGTGTATAGGCCAACCAACCATTCTGTGGGCTGAAAAGCACCTTGAACAACGCTGGACTTCCCCAGTTAAAACCCTGCCCGACATGACCATAGCTGAAGACGAAAAAATGGCCCGTGACCAGATTCCAATAGAGCAGCTGTGGCAATATGGCAAGACCAAATGCAGCGATAACTATGAGAATTTTTATGGGATGGGCAAAGAGGAAAGTCATACGCACCTTGAGATCTGTCAAAGAGTGCACACCCCAAAAGGGAATACACAGCCCCAGGATTAAATTATTTGGACGCACGATTGTAATCAAGCCCAATGTTAGACCCAAGAGCATGCAGCGCTTGATAGAAAGTCTCTCAAGAAAAGCCTCAATTTGATATAGAAAAAGGCTGAATAAAAAGAAGGAATAAATATGAGACATGCCCGGCTCATGCGAAGCATAGTACAGGAGATTGGTTCCGAGAAATACTGTGGAAACAGTGATGAGCGCGGATAGGCAATTGAAGTATTTGGTGAGTATCTTGGTCATTAGATAACAGGCCAGCGCTAAATAGGAGGCGCCTGCAACAAATATGCTTAGCAAGTAAGGCGTGGAAAAGCCAGTTAGTTCATAATCAAATAACATGGCATATGCATGCGCCGCCAGGAAGAAGGGTGCTTCTAAAATAGCCACGCCGATATGATAAATATTTAGCGCGTTGCCATTAGGGAGCAAATCTGCATAAGGTAGGTGTTGTAGGTCTCCTTCAATGAAAAAATAGGGCAGATACTGAAAGTATCCTTGTTGATCCGAGCTAAGTAGCAGCCTGAGATTGCCAGCAGCATGCGACATAGATGCTGAGACTAAGCACAAAAGAAAAATAACACCAATAAATAGCGTGGGGAAATGCTTGTGGTTAATGAAACGATTAAAGGCAGTGGTCAAGTAAACGGTGTTGTTAATAGATAAGAAAAGGAATAGCAAAAAAACCAACTCTTATTTCAAGCACAGAATCCGGGCCGATCACGAATTTAGGTGGCCATCTTCTGTTCCTTCTTAGCCGCTACCGCTGCTTTGATATCTTCAATCTGGCCTTTCGGAATAGCTTCAATGAGTGCCTTGGTATAGTCGGTTGACGGTTTGTTGTAGATATCATCGGCGTTCCCAATCTCCTTGATTTTTCCCTCTTTCATCACAATCATTCGGTCCGACATAAACTTGACAACGCCTAGATCATGGGAAATGAAGATATAGGTAAACCCTAAATCTTCTCGAAGCTCATTGAGCAGGTTGAGTACCTGTGCCTGAATGGAAACGTCAAGTGCAGAAACCGATTCATCACAAATGATAAATTTTGGATTAAGGGCAATGGCCCGTGCAATACAAATTCGTTGTCGCTGGCCTCCGGAAAATTCATGGGGATATCGATAATAATGCGCTGCGTCCATCTTCACCCGCTCCAAAATCTCTACTACCCTATCCTTTCTCTCTTTCGGGGAAGCAAGAATACCATGCACGTTCATGGGTTCTATGATGGCTTCTCCTATGGTAATCCTGGGATTTAGCGACGAATATGGATCCTGAAAAATTATCTGCACTTCTTTTCTAAGCTCTCTGAGCTCTGACTTCGATAGTTTCATAATATCCGTGCCTCGATATATGATCTCTCCGCTCATCGGCTCTTCCAGCCTTAATATGGAACGGCCCAGCGTGGTCTTTCCGCATCCCGATTCCCCTACAAGCCCAAGCGTCTCTCCAGGGAATAAATCAAAACTCACATCATCAACGGCCTTTACATAGTCTTTAACCTTTCCAAAAAGACCGGAAGCAATCGGAAAGTAGGTCTTGAGGTTTTTGATTTGGAGAATAGGCTCTTTCTTGTAAAGGATTTCATGACTTTGTCTTCGCTCTTCGTCAGARACAATGAATTTGCTGATCACATCCTCTATGGTCTTGTCACCCTCTTTGACCTTTCCTGAACTATCTGTCTCCATAAAATCAGAGACAGTAGGAAGCCAGTGCAATCTCTTATTGAGAGGAGGCCGGCAGGCCAATAAACCTTTGGTATAGGGGTGTTTTGGGTTGGCAAAAATATCCAAAGTCACTCCTTGCTCTACAATCTTTCCTTTATACATTACCACTACCCGATCCGCTAACTCCGCGATTACCCCTAAATCGTGTGTGATAAAAAGAATACCCATGTCCTGTTCCCTCTGTAGATCCATCATCAGATCCAAGATGGTTTTTTGGACGGTCACATCCAAAGCGGTTGTGGGTTCATCAGCAATGAGGATACGTGGATTGCATGACATGGCCATAGCAATCATCACCCTTTGCTTTTGCCCACCAGAAAGGGCGTGTGGATAAGCATTGAGAACCCTGTTGGGGTCTGGAAGTTGAACGCGCTCAAACAGTTCAAGGGTCAAGGTCCTGGCTACACTGGTCGATACTTTTTGGTGCAAAATAATGGCTTCCATTACCTGGTTCCCACACGTGTACACCGGATTCAGGGAGGTCATGGGCTCCTGAAAGATCATGGAGATCTCATTCCCTCGATAACCTCTCATCTCTTTTTCTGTGATTTTAAGAAGGTCGATCACCTCTCCGCTACGCGTAGTATAGAGAATTTGCCCAGCCATTATTTTACCTGGTGGCGATGGCACCAATCTCATGGTGGACAATGAAGTCACTGATTTTCCTGACCCGGATTCGCCAACAACCCCGATGGTCTCCCCCTTTTTGATAGAGAAGCTCACGTCATTAACCGCCGTTATCGTCTCTTCTTCAGTGAAGAACTGGGTAACAAGGTTTTTTATTTCCAGAAGATTTTGTCCCTCCATCTATCTTACTAATCCTTCACCTGTAAAAGTGAGGCGCTGCGCTATTTACTAATTAATAGTCGAAATACCTGATTCTTTTAGATCATTCACCAATATTGCCTGACCAATAATCTATTCTACCGCTTTAATGGGGAAGTTGGGTTCCGGAAGACTAACGTTGTCCGACTCCAATAAAGGCTCACCCATAAACCTTAACACCAGCTGTGCTATCGTTAAAACATCCTTTTGGCAATATTCTACTATCCGCTCAAGGTTTTCATCTTCCCAGTAAACCCTGGCAACATCACTACCGTCAATATCATCTTTTGGAGTAGGGATATTAAAAATGTTCGCCAGGAGTGCGAGGGACGTGTAGTTCTTGAAATCTCCAAACTTCCAGAGCACCATGGTATCTAAATGAGCAACCTCCCACGGTTTTTTACCCGCTATATCAAGCATGGCTGGCAACCTTAATCCATTGATCAATATTCTCCTTGCCAGATAGGGAAAGTCGAATTCCTTGCCATTGTGTGCGCAGAGCAAATGTTGGCCATCGTCATAATGTTTTGTGAGTAGTAGAATGAAATTTTGCAGAAGCTCTTCTTCGTCGTCTCCATAGAAGGATTTTATACGAAAATGCCTATCTCCACCTTCATTCAGCACCATAAACCCAACGGAGATACAAATGATCTTACCAAATTCCGCATAGATGCCCGCACGTCCATATAAGGATTCCGCGGTGTCTTCTTCATTTTTAGAGAGGAATGATGCCTTCCGTCCCCAAAAGGGTTTACAATCCTCCGGGACCTGATTATAATCGGAGTAGGCGGGTACCGTCTCGATGTCAAGGAACAGAACTTTATTGAGGTTAAGATTGTTTAACATGATTATGGTTTGGCTAGCAAGCGTTCATTCTTGCACTTGCGTGTATCCTGCCGTTTTTAGCGATGGCCACCCAATTGAAAACAGTTTCAGCTCCTGTCTTGGAAAGCATGGTGCAGGAGAACTCATAAACCTGATCTTCCTTTAGCTCTTTAAGGGAAGATTCCATCTCCCCTCTAAGTTCATCATCTTTAATAAAGGTCAACAAATCCTTGCCCCTCACTTCAGAGAGCTCGTAACCCAAATGAAGCTTGAATACMGGATTGAGGTCGTTWATNCRCWWMGNTRTCTTGTTCAATAATACACATTAAATCATTGGAGTAATTGAGCAGCGTTGTGAGGTTTTCAAGCCTCACAGACTTATCTTCCAATTGTTTTCGATCTCGGTCAAGTTTACGATGCGTTGAAAATGCCGACTGATTAACCAAGTATGACATCAGTATGATCACTGCAAACATGAAAAGAATAACGATTGAAGTAAAGCGCAGCTCATGCTCTTCTGAAATAATCGACTCCGGAACCAGAGACTGATTAATCATGATTGCAATGACCGCTAAAAATATCGTAACAGACCATGCAACACCTTGTTTTTTACTGGTGGGAAAAGCAGCTATCGGAATGGTGGCCAGAATAAAAATCGCGGGACTTCTAAGTCCACCTGAATACCACGCCAGAATAGTGATGACCAGGAAGGTCATAATGATAATCAACCGGTAGGTAATGTAAATTTTCTTGTGAAGTCGGTASAGCAGCAGGTTGGCTATGCTGGCAACTAAAAAAACCGCAGTGATATTGATCAGCGGGTGGTCAATGTTAAAYGCAAATTTAGACACGATATAGATAGTGCCAAAAAATGCAACGATAACATACCCAACAAGGTTGGTTAATTTAGTTTGTCCCTCTAGCAAGTCTTGATAAACATATTTGGCCATGGACAAATGATTTATTTAGGGCGTATTGGGTTTCTCGAGGGTGCAAAAATAGAACTTTGGTTCAATTCATCGGTGAAACAGGGGTCAATGTTAGCTTTAAGAGGTAAGGGCAAAGAACCCTACTTCAAATCAGTATGGTTGTATGCTGCACCTTATTCATGTACATTTGCAGCCCTCTAGTCACCAAACCTTGCACAATCATGCACATCTCAAATTTAACGAGAATTTCCCATTCTTTGATATTTATTCTCTGTGTCGGTATTTTGGGAGCGTGCAATCAGGAGAACAAGCCTAGGACTAGTGAGGGGCAGCAGATGACCCAAGAAGATCAAGAACTGAATGGAGTTGACCGTTATACCTACGCAAGGCCTCATGACGCAGTCATTACACACCTTGATCTTGACATTAAGGTGAACTTTGTGAATAAAAAGATCACAGGCAAGGCGTCATTTCAGATCAATAATAAAACGGGAGTAGACAAAATATTCTTTGATACCAAGCATATTGACATTGAGCGGGTAACCATTGGCACCGAAGAGGAAAAAACGGAATTTGCACTGGTTGGTTTTAGAGAGTTTCTGGGTAGAAAATTGGAAATCTCCATACTTCCTTCTACAGAGGTGGTCAACATATATTATTCAACCAGGCCAGAAGCGATGGCATTGCAATGGCTGAGCCCTCAGCAAACAGTGGAAAAAAATTATCCGTTTTTGTATACCCAGTCAGAACCTACCTATGCTCGTTCCTGGATTCCTACACAGGATAGTCCTGGAATACGATTTACCTATAATGCGAGGGTAGAGGTACCAAAGGAATTAATGGCAGTCATGAGTGCTTCGAATCCTCAGGAAAAGAATGCGGATGGCATATATGAATTTGAAATGAAGCAGCCAATTCCCGGTTACTTAATCGCTCTGGCTGTTGGAGATTTCAGTTTTAAGTCTACTGGACCCAGGTCAGGGGTATATGCAGAGGCTTCAGTTGTAGATGCTGCTGCCCAGGAGTTTGGAGAGCTGGAGGAGATGATTGATGCAGTGGAAAAACTGTATGGACCCTATAGATGGGAAAGATATGACTTGATTGTTCTGCCACCTAGCTTTCCTTTTGGGGGCATGGAAAATCCCAGGCTTACTTTCGCAACACCAACGATTATTGCAGGAGACCGGTCATTGGTGAGCGTCGTGGCACATGAGTTGTCGCATTCATGGTCTGGAAACTTGGTTACCAGCGCTACCTGGAACGACTTCTGGATCAATGAGGGATTTACTGTTTACCTCGAACGGCGAATTATGGAAGAGCTCTATGGTGCCTCTTATACAAGAATGCTGAGGCTGATCGGATATCAGGACTTGGAGGGTACGATTGAACTAATGGGTGAAACAAGCATGGACACGCATTTAAAATTGCAACTGGATGGGCGTGATCCTGATGAAGCTTTGACGGATATTGCTTACGAAAAAGGAGCACTGTTTCTGCAGGTCGTAGAAGAAGCGGTGGGAAGAGAACGTTGGGATGAATATTTAAAAAATTACTTTGACAAGTTCGCTTTCCAGTCCATGTCAACAGAGAAGTTTCTGGACCACATGAGGGAAACACTTATGAATGGAGACGCGGATTTAGCGAAACAAATCAATATTGACGCATGGGTATATGGCCCTGGGTTACCGGATAACTGCCCTGTGGTAAAGTCGGAGCGATTTGAGTTGATAGATGAGGCGGTATCTAAATGGGTGGCAGGTGAAAACGCTGAAGCGCTGGGCGCGAAAGAATGGTACACGCATGAGTGGTTGCATTTCTTGCGTCATCTTCCAAATGAGATCAGTACAGAGAGGATGGCTGAATTAGATCAATCATTCAATCTGAGCAACTCTCAAAATTCAGAAATTATAGCCGCATGGTTTATACACGTGATCAACAACAATTATGAAGTTGTTTACGATAAGCTTGAAGCTTTTCTTGTAAAAGTGGGTAGGAGGAAATTTCTGGCGCCACTTTATAAAGAGCTCGCCAAGACGGAGGCGAATAAGAAGATCGGAATCGCGATCTATAAAAAAGCGCGTACCAACTATCATCAAATATCTACGGTGACTATTGATGGTATCTTAGGTTGGGAGGACGCCCGCTACCTAATGCAAGAATAGGGATTTTGTTTGTGCGGCATTGGCTCCAATGAGCAGATGCACATAATGCTGATTTACATGTCAACTTTGAGGAGACAAGGCAGGCGCTACAGACCTGCCAATAAATTACCCTTGGCGATTCTTTTGTTTTGCTTGAATGCTTCAATTGTATGGGCACAGAAAATTGCAGCAATTGGTGATTATGGAGTGAACGATATCAATGAAGCGAGCGTCGCGACATTGGTCAAGAGCTTTAATCCCGATTTTGTAATCACAATTGGCGACAACAATTATCCATTCGGAGCTGCGGAAACGATTGATCAAAACATCGGGCAATATTACCAGGAGTATATATATCCTTACAACGGTATATATGGCAATGGAGACACCGTCAATCGCTTTTACCCAATTCTAGGCAACCACGATGTGTTAACGCAGAACGGCCAACCCTATTTAGACTACTTCACCCTTCCGGGAAACGAACGTTACTATCATATTATAAAGGGGGATGTACACCTATTCGCCTTAAACAGCAATCCCAGTGAACCGGACGATATTGACAGCAATTCAGTGCAGGCACAATGGTTAAAGGATAGACTTGCTGCTTCAACTGCGAAGTGGAAGATTGTTTATTTGCACCACGCTCCATATTCTTCATGCTCCAATCACGGAAGCACACCTGTGATGCAGTGGCCTTTCCAGCAATGGGGTGCCTCAGCAGTGATCGGTGCAGATGATCACACGTATGAAAGGCTAATGGTCAATGGGTTTCCGTATTTCGTGAACGGTCTGGGCGGTTGCTGCCCCTATGAATTTGGCGATCCATTGATGGGAAGTGTAGTACGGTACAGCGCTGACTTTGGCGCAATGCTCATAGACGCCAATAGAGATAGTATTACGTTCAAATTCATCAACATATCCAATGAGTTGATTGACTGCTTTACCCTTGGAGGAAAGAATGCCTCTTGCTTCGAAGTGGTGTGTGAGGTTGGTGAATCTCATTTGCAAGTGGCCCCTAATCCCGTCAATGGAAATCCCACCATTCAATACTGTGTATTTGAAAAGACACCTATATTGCTAAGCATCTATAATTCCAATGGGGAAGTGATTGAAACGCTGGTAGACAACAACGACCATGACCCGGGCCAGTATTTAATAAAGTTCAACGCTTCAAACATCGCAGCGGGTATTTATTTCTGTGAACTCAGATATGGAAATGTAAAATATACCAAGAGGCTTGTGGTTGTTGCCGATTAGCCCTCCAGCCTTAGTAAACATATTTGATCCGCTTATTTTCTAGTATCAAACCAATGTGCCAGCTTTAAATCCCGAATGGCTTCCTTAATGAAAATGCACTAAAGGCTCTTAGAGGTTCTGGTTTTGCTAATTTAGAACGGCCTCTCAGTTGCTGCCTTTCTCTAAAATTGCAGCGTTTATGGAGGCTATATAACTCAACAGTATTTCTGGAGAAAGCCTCTTTGAATAATCAGGATCAACATGTTGATATTGTATTTCGCCATTGCTGATAATAAATACAGCAGGAACGGGCAATACATGGTGTGTTGCACCTGTCCACCACTCAGTATCCATACCATAACTGTCTTTATACTTAGCATACAATTCATCGTTGATTTTCCAGCCTATGCCAAATGCATTAATGGCATTGATGTTTTTATCTGAGAATAGTTGAAAGTCTATGTCTCCCCCTTTCTTTATAGAGGTGTCTAATTTGGTGTAGGTATCAGGTGTAATACCAATTAGCTCAAAACCCAAGCTGTCCATTTGGGGTTTGATTTCCTGTAGCGCAGAGAGATGTCGCATACAATAAGGACACCAACCACCTCTGTAAAAGACAACGACAACAGGCCGCTTACCGATATAAGATTTAAGATCCACCTCTTTTCCATCTCTATCAAAAACGAGTGCATTGGGAACGCTTTCTGAATTTTTGATGGGACAGATATCGTACATTACATCCTGTCCTTGTATTGTAAATATTGAAAATGCAAGCAGGATGGTTAGCAATAGTTTCATTCTGGGTTTTTGGTTTTATTGTTATTACCTGTTTTGACTTTCTAGCTAGCGATATATCCGATGCGTAATACGGGTTCATGCACCATCTATTATTATCGAAAATATAGGAAAGTTGAGCCGATTAATAAACATCCATTACATGATCTATATAACTGTATAGATCTTTGGGTAGGCGCTGTATTCTACCTGGTGATTTATTTCGGGCAAGGCGCACAACAACGGCGTTTTTACTGGGAATCACGATGATATACTGGCCCTTAAATCCTTCGGCGAGATAAATATGGTCATCGCGATAATCGCACATCCACCAGGAATATCCGTAGCGTGTGAGTTGCTCTCCCGTATCATGCTCAACCAAATCAGCTGGAACAATTGAGGCCAGTACAAAGTCTTCTGGCACTATTCGATTTCCCTTCCAGTCGCCATTTTTTAAATATAACTGGCCCAATCTTGCAAAATCTCTCGCATTCGAGTTAAAGCAACAGTACGCTTTTTCYACTCCCTCTTCATYATCGAGGCTCCAAAAAGCGGGGTTTTTTGCACCSAGGGGCTTCCACAATTTTTCGCTCGCATATTYACTAACYGATTGTCCWGTRGCCTTCTCCAGCACMAGTGAAAGAAGAATGGTGTTCCCACTGAGGTATTYAAACTTCACKCCKGGCTCTTCAATRTTTTTCCTGGTCGTAACCAGGTCCCTCAAGTCTTCCCCRAAATAWGCCTGAGCCATRAAGCCCAAAGGGTTGGTATAACTTTCACTAAAGTCAATACCCGAGCTCATKGTGAGCAAATGTTTRATGGCYACTTTGTTATTGTCYCCATTTTTAAAGTCGSCYAGAAAATCCCCYACCTTCTGATGRATGCTTTTTATTTTACCCTCTCCGATAGCGATACCGGTCAGGATGCTAACGATGGTTTTCGACATGGAAAAYGAGTTGGTGTAAGAGTCAGCAGAATAGCCWTCCCAATATTGCTCTATKCGWATTGAATCATTSACYACYACCARATASGCRACMGAYTCMAGKGCTTCGTGYTGYTCAKTYAGYKCWWYRGGKAYYTYAATTTKATTGTAATCGGCACCTACGGCCCAGGGTTGATGCGTTCCAGCTTCAACTTCTCTATTGGCAAAGATTTGGTATTCATCAATATCTGCRCTCTTCTTGCCTTTCAGGTACGTGTTTGCYACTCCYTTGTACAGATAGGATTTACCTGTAACCAGGATTAACACGTTGACCAAAATAATGATCCCCAACATCCATTTGCCTATTTTCTTTGCCATGCGTCTCTTAAATTGTTAAAGTGCTAGTTGAGAGGCTGTTGATGTTATCAGGTTGACCCCAAATAGCTCAGAGAAGTTTTTCTTGAGCACCTCCTTTACCTCGCGAATATCTATTTTTTGACCCAACTCCTTACCCAGGGAAGTCACTGCTTTATCTTCTATTCCACAAGGGATTATATGTTTAAAGTAGTCCAGTTCTGTTTCCACATTAAATGCGAACCCATGCATCGTCACCCATCTGCTGGTCCGGACTCCAATTGCGCATATTTTTCGGGCATTGGGTTGGTCAATATCTAACCAAACCCCGGTTGCGCCTTTAATGCGGTCACCGCGCAAGGCATAATGCGCAAGCGTTCTAATAATGGTCTCTTCTATTAAACGTAGGTATTTTCCAATATCCGTGAAGAAGTGGTCGAGATCCAAGATTGGATAACCAACGATTTGTCCTGGGCCGTGRTAGGTGACATCYCCACCGCGATTTATTTTGTAGTAATCGAGTCCACGCTCATTAAATTCATCTTGATCCAATAATAAATTATCCAGGGATCCTGTTTTTCCCATGGTATAAACATGTGGATGCTCACAAAAGAGCAGGTAGTTATTGGTGTTGGCCTGTTCCTCAAGCCCTGCCTTTCGGTTGGCAATTTTCAGTTGCACGATCTCCGAAAAGAGCTTCTCCTGGTAATCCCAGCACTCCTTATAGTCGATTAAACCCAACTCCTGAAAATATACTTTTTGCATGATGGGTTTTCCGTGATCAGGTTTTGGACAGTTCAGATTTTAGGAAGTCAATCACCTCAATTTCCATCGCATCAGCGGCGTTGAGCTCTGACAGGTACCAGGAAATCCAGTCTCCAAAGTGAATGAGGTAGAGCGCTTTTTCAATTTCGGAATCACCCTTTGAAAAGACCTCCGAAACATTGGGGGTATACCGTGCAAAGATCTCCTTACAAGTTTCAAATCGAGTTTGGGTGCGCTCATAATCAGAACTGTTGCGGAATAAGAGGACCGATAGCTTCTCACTTCCACTTGCCCAGCCTACCAATTCGTTGTGATTCATTTCAGGAAGCACTTGGTGCCAGCACAGTTGTTTGGCGTTTTCATTGAGTTGTTGTCGCAACCTAATCCCAACCCCTTCGAAGTTTGCTGCGGTGTAAATAATGGGGGTAGTATTGTGTATGGCTTTGGCCAGTTCCTTCGATGCACGATGGATATCGGCTTCTTCAGCTTTCAATAGTGTGATTGCTTTACCAATTTCTTCTTCAAATGAATTGCCAATAATTCCGTAGTGATGCAGCATAAAGAAAAGCTGCGTTAGCGAATAACCCAAACACGCTCTCGGAGGCATGCCGCCGGGGATGATTATGTGATTGAGGTTCTGCTCCTGGGCCATCTTCAACACCTCGCCTCCAGAAGTAATGCACACCACTTCAGCTTTCTGATCGCAGGCTTGCTTCATGGCACTCAGCGTTTCTTCGGTGTTTCCTGAGTAGCTCGAGATTATAACAAGGGTTTGGGCATTCACATAGGCTGGAATGAAATAGTCCTTGTTCACATTGATGGGTACTGCAGCTTCTTGCTCCGTTAGCTGAGATACAATGGTTCCGCCAATGCCGGATCCACCCAATCCACTGATAAGYACATTGTTTATTGGGTTAGRGCGAGACTCAAGATTGGCATTGTTTCCAATGGATAAGGCCTCKGTTAAGTGTTKCGTGAAGTTTGAAATGAGCGTGTTCATGGAATKNTTAATGGGTGTTTAGATTGCAGGCCTTCGTCACCCCAGGGCGACTTCTGGCTGCGCAGGTCGAGCAAAGTTATAAAAAGCGGGCGTATTTTCAGCKTGCAGTCACTAAACGTCAGATGTATACGATCTATTGTTTTGATTATCTTTGTCCGCACTAAAAWTATTATTGTGGACAATCTGAGTGAACAGGAGGARGTAMGAAGAAACTCGTTGGAGGAAATTCGAAAATTAGGCGTTAATCCATACCCGCCGGAGCTGTTTGAAGTCAATACATCAGCGAGCRRTATTCTTGCCAATTTTGAAGAGGGAAAAAGTGGTTTCGAGGAAGTCAGTTTGGCTGGGAGAATTATGTCGAGAAGGGTCATGGGTAATGCATCCTTTGCGGAACTACAAGATGCCAGYGGCAAAATTCARATATACATTCGACGGGATGAGATATGTCCAGRGGAAGATAAATCCCTCTACAATCAAATATTYAAGAAGTACTTGGACATAGGGGACATCATTGGTGTCACTGGATATGTATTCGTTACCAAAGTGGGGGAAACATCCATCCATGTTTCGAGTTTGAAGGTTTTGTGCAAAACGTTGCGCCCTCTTCCGATCGTTAAAGAACGTGAAGGGGAGGTTTTTGATGCCTTYACAGATCCAGAGCAGCGGTATCGACAACGCTCAGTCGACTTAATTGTAAACCCWGAAGTCCGGGATGTGTTTATCCAGAGGTCAAAGGTRATTAGCCAGATKCGGTCTTTCTTAAGTGAGAAGGGTTATTTGGAAGTAGAAACGCCCATTTTACAACCGATTTATGGAGGCGCCGCCGCGCGTCCGTTTAAAACGTACCACAATACATTGGATATGCCATTGTATCTCAGAATTGCAAATGAGCTATACCTGAAGCGTCTGGTGGTAGGCGGTTTTGAAGGGGTATTTGAATTTGCTAAGGATTTTAGAAATGAGGGCATGAGCCGATTTCACAATCCTGAGTTTACCCAGATGGAGCTCTACGTAGCCTACAAGGACTACAACTGGATGATGCAGCTGGTGGAGGAAATGGTGGAGTCTGTTGCCTTAGCCCTTCACGGCACCACGGTCATTGAGGTAGGTGCACACAAGATTGACGTTAAAAGTCCCTGGAAACGGTATACCATGTTTGAGGCCATTCAGGAATTTGCCGGAGTGGATATCTCTGAAATGGGTGAGAAAGAGCTGTTCGAAACAGCCAAGAAATTAGGCGCTGAGGTAGACCAAAAGATGGGCAAAGGAAAGCTGATTGATGAGATTTTTGGAGAAACTGCGGAACCAAAACTGATTCAACCTACGTTTATTACAGATTACCCTATTGAGATGTCGCCACTCGCTAAGAAACACCGCAGCAGCGAAGGATTGGTAGAACGTTTTGAGGCTATCTGCAATGGAAAAGAGCTTTGCAATGCCTTCACCGAGCTCAACGACCCCATTGACCAGCGTCAGCGTTTTGAAGATCAATTAGAACTCGGAAAAAGAGGCGATGAAGAGGCCATGGTGCTGGATGAGGCCTTTCTGCAAGCGATTGAGTATGGCATGCCTCCCACAGCAGGACTGGGCATTGGCATTGATCGCTTGGTGATGATCATGACCAACTCGAAATCCATACAGGATGTGATTTTCTTTCCGCAGATGAGACCCAAAGGGACGAATTCGCCAACTCCCATTGAATAAAGTGTCAGTTGGCAAATGAGGCCCAAAGTGGTGAATTCGCCAACGCCGAATGAAGTCCCATAAGATAAGGGCATGTTACACTTTGAACTAACCTATTCATCTTTTTTGGTTTCGAAGGGTGTCTCAGAAAAGGCGATATCCTTGGCGGTGAATCCGGCATCGTTCACAATTTTTCGCAATTCCTCCTCTGTAGGTTGCTGGCCTATAGGAACACTCATGGTAGCCTCCCCTTCGGTCAGCTCAATAGATATATTTTTGGAGCCAGATACCTCCTTGAGTTTCTTTTCTAAACCGTAGGCACAGAAGGGACATGAAAGTCCGTCCACCGCTATTTTGATATACGTCTTTTCTGATGTTTCCTGTGCTTTAATCGTACTTGTTGTGCCGATGACCGCAATGAATAGCATGGCGATCGTGATTGCGGCTGTTTTTATGGTCTCCTTCATTTTATTCCAATTATTAAAAGATCACCTTTAAGTTCATTGGTCCTAATACGGCGAAACAAGTTCAGGGAAATAGTTGATCGTGATGAACATTCCAACAACAAATACGGCAACCAACCAAACATAGGTTTTGGACCTTAAAAAGCTTGGTTTTTCCACGACACAGTTCGAGCACCCACCCTTTTTTTTAGGTTTATAGGCCTTGTAAAAGCTATACCCTAAAGAAATGAAGGCAAACCCAAATAAATAAGGACTTATAGGGTGAACCCAAGAAAAGTACATGGCTCCACCACTTATTCCTGCAACGCCGGTAAGCAAGGCAGGTCCCCAACAGCAGGCCAAGGGCGCTATTGATGCAACCATTGAACCCACTAGGGATGCGCTTCCAATTTTTGTATTCATGTGTCTATAATTGATTTGTTTTAAATTGTTGGTATTGGAGTGTGCCTTCAGAAAAGGTTAGGCACGCACCCGTAGTCCTGAAATAGTCTATCTCATATTGGAGTTTGGACCAGTGTTGTCAATTTGCTTTATTTTTATTTGCCTTAAACGAACGTGAAACGTTCAAAACGAATGTCGGGCCGTATTCAAATACATCACCTTCATCTGAAAGGGTCTTCTGGTATAATGGAAACCGGTAACCAGGAGTGATAGTAAATCCATTGTTCAAGAAAAAGGTGGGAGATAGGGTTCCGTTAATAGATAATAGGCCACTGTTAGGATCGGACTCACCGTCCCAGGTGGCTTGTGTTTGAGTAAAACTGGCGATCGTTCCGCGAAGTGAAAACCAGTTAGCTGGTCTATGGCCAACGCTGATACCGGTAGTTGTTTCAAACGGGCCTTGATAGGATTCGCTGTTCTTATAAATAGACACCTTGTTCATTGTAAAAGCCGCCAACGAAATCTTCTTTGAAAGAGCGGTTGTGTAGTGTAGTTCAAGCAGCGGATCGAAGGTCCCCGTTCCAAACTGTATGTGTAGATGCTTCTCCCCTGCTTCACCTGCTTTGATGGGGTCCTCTTCTGTTTTTCCAATAGGCAGGGAGGTGCCAAAGGCAACATCAAGCCTCCCTTTTTTGCTGAGAAATTGATTGTAGCGATGCGCAACCAGTAAGCGGAAGTCGCTTAGCCCTGTGTATGTTTCATTTCGGTGGTGGTTATCCCTGTTTCGCAAGATGGCCTCCTGGATCTCTGTAGCGGCTGGCTCAATATATTTCACTGATGCAGATTGACTTTTTACATCATAAGGCACACGCAACCAAGCGGACCAATTGGTTTTGAAGGTGTATTCAAACGCAAATTCGGAACGTATGAAGTTGAGGCTAACAATGTGCGCGTGTGCAGGTACTTCTATCAATTGTCCGCTTTGGGTTAAACCCGTAAAATTGGGGTGGCCWCCCTGGTAGTTGAGCCCCCCSGTTGCATTGAACGTGACCCGTAAAGTTCCTTTGTRCARCGTATCCGCTCCCGCCTCAAGCTTTTCACTGCTTTGAAGTGCTGGATTRCTRCAGGCGGGACARGCCTGCCCAAAKGAGTTTTGRGAGAAAGCGARKARTCCCCAAATAATGCCYRYYRTWATKAYTTTATKYGTTGTKTTCACTTTACTTGGTTTCTAATTTGACAATRGATGCCACTTCTTCMATGCGATTGCCYTCSACTTTTCCRAGCAGTTTGCCTTTTTCATCAAAAATGAGGATGAACGGTARGGCAGGCATTTGATAGTCCTTTGTCAATTGCTTTGACAATTCGGATTTCCAAGTTACAATGTCGACTTTGCGGAGACTCACATTGGGGTTATCCTTGATAAACCTTTCAACTTTGGGGGAGAAGACCCGGCAGGGACCGCACCAATCAGCATAAAAATCAAAAATTGTGATTTTACCCGCGGCTAAATGGTCCTTGAACTTGATTTTACCACCCCCTTTGACCACTACAATGTCCAGTCCTTTCTTTTCTTCTTCTGTCAGTGGTTTTAACAAGGTTTCATCTTCGAAAAGTGCCTCAAAATTGCGATCCTTTACGGCTGCTTTTATCGTTTGAATGGTGACTTCATTGGTGGCAATGACCTTGGCGGTTTTGCTGTTGAAGTCCACAGAAACCGATTCAACGCCTTCGATTTTTTGCAAGGCTTCGGTCAATCCCTGGGCACATCCGTCACAGGTCATGCCTTCAACAGTGAAGGTGTGGGTTTGGGTAGTTTGCCCGAAAGAGAATACGGAACCCAGAACCAATATTGCTATGATAACAAGTGTTTTCATTTTTCTTTGGTTTAACTTAAAAACCCTCGTCATTTGGGCGTGGTCATGTGCTGGCGGCTACGCCTTCTTGTTTGTTATTTGCTATTCAATGAACAGTTGAATAATAGAACTATCGAACAGTAGAATGGAGAAATTTATTAACTAATCGGATATGAAAATTCATAAATCGTCATTCAAATGTGCTTTGTTCCAATATTCAAAAGCCCCTTTGGGGGCAACTCAACGCCACCTTCTAAGAAGGTGGCGTTGAGTTATTTTTTAGCGCAGCATGTAGAGGTGCAATTTGGGCCACAGGCTGTGGTGCCCTCTTTCATAACAGTAGTAATAAACCCTCTTTTCTCTATAATTGTAATGATTTGTGTTTCGGTGATCAATGTGGGGTCATAGGTTATTTCTGAAGAACTCTTGTCATAACTGGTTTGGCTTTTTATGATTCCATCGGTTTCATTGAATGTCCTGTCAAGTCCGTTTGCACAGCTATTTTGACATGCCATCCCTTTTACTTCGAGCTTAACTGTTTTTGTACTTGTCTGTGCCTTCAAGGGTGAATTATTGAAAGTAAGAAGACCCAAAAACAATAACATTAGGGTTGATTTTCGGAGTATCGATTTCATTGTTTTAGATTTTTAAAGGGGTTAGAATTAATCTCTAAAACAAAGATGCGACGGGGAGGGGGGTGGTATCCAAATTATTTATGGAAACTTTTATTTGAGAAGATTAACGAGGTAGGTTTTGTTAGTGAGCAATAGAATGATGATTTCTTTTCAATAGAATGGTCATTGTTACAACCAGTGTTCTTATAAAGCATTCATTCTAAGCCCTCGCTAACTGAAGAGATTGCGGAATATGTTATGCACCCCACAGCTCCAGAGCACAATAACTATCCGGTCATTTAATGATTACCAATTTGAGGGATTTCACAACCTTGTTCGCATGTATGTAATTACAGATGTATACACCAGATGAAAGGCGGCTATTGTGGTATTCTATCTGTCCACTGCCAATCACCTTATACCTTGCCACTACATGTCCTACGGTATTGTAAATGGCGATCTCCCCATGTTCCGTACTAAAGGGCAATTGATAGGTGATCGTGGTAGACCCCTTGAAAGGATTGGGATAAATATTAATGATAGCTCCTGCTTCTTTGTCCATTTCAATTTCTTCATCGAAAGACAGCTCCAGTTCATCCTCTTGTGTGTCACCCATCATCCTAGCTTGATTTGACGGACAGATGGGTGTTTCAATAAATACGGGACTACTCACTTGCAATGCGTGATTGATAACTGTGAACGAAGTAGTAGCTACTGGAAGTACAACAGTATTCACCACAAGGTTAGGTACTGTTACTTGCGTGGCTACCGGTGTTACCTCATTACATCCCGAGTTACCATTGGGGTCTGTTTTTATCATGTAAACATCATCGGACCCAGAACCAAAACTATTGGTATAACCTATTATCACTATACCGCCATCAGGTGTTATCTGGAATATATCATCGGTACTTCTGATGGCTTCAACTCCAGTTCCCCCAAAAGTCTTAGACTCCAATAAATTTCCATCGCTGTCAGTTTTAACRTAGTATAGGTCTGACTGACCGGACCCAAAGCTGGTTGTAGTACCACAAGTTATCAGATTAAATGTGCCAACCTCTTCTTTTACGGTTGCAAAAATATCGTTACCTGCTCCACCATAGGTCTTGGCCCATAGGAGATTGCCTATTGTATCTAATTTGAACATAATGCCATCGAGTCCACCAACTCCTTGAGAGTTTGTAAATCCACTAATTACAAAGCCTCCATCTCTTGTGCAGAACATCTCTAATTCTTCACTAAAGAGACCAAAATCAAATAGGGCTCCAGAGTAGGACTTGGACCATTCTATATTTCCAAGAGCATCTGTTTTAATAGCAAGCATATCTATATCTGAGCCTGATCTAGTATCCCCTAATACTAAAAATCCTCCATCAACAGTCGGCTCAAGATGACGTGCAAATTGATTTCCTACACCTCCAATTGCCTTTGCATAGACTTGATTACCCGAAGCATCGAGCTTGGCCAATAACACATTCTTGCTTCCGCCACCTACATCAGTGCTTCCAACGAATGCGTATCCACCTCCGATAAGCTCTCTAATAACAGCTAAAGAGAGGTTTCCAGGCAAGGAGAGTACCCTTGACCACATGACATCACCATTAGCATCAGTCTTAATAATTATTCCTTTGTTAAGCGTGCTGCCAAAACTTCTTGTTCTACCAGCAATGATATAACCTCCATCAGAGGTTTGGCGGATAGAATTGGCATCATCTAAATTGCTTCCTCCATAAACTTTGGCCCAAATGATCGCACCTTGAGCATCTGTTTTTGTTACGGTAATATCAAAGTGTCCTACGCCAAATGAATTGGTAAGGCCTACACTTGCAAATCCACCGTCTGAGGTGTTTATGATACCTGTACCTCTGTCAGTGGCCGCTCCACCATATGCTTTTTGAAATGTTGATGCTCCAACATTCACCTCCAGACATAAAGTATCCTCTGAACATTCATTGCTGATGACCTGGCACACATTGTATGTTCCCGGCTGCTGATAAGAATGGACAGGGTTAGCCAGGGTAGACGTAACACCATCATCAAAATCCCAGAAATAAGTTGTGGCATTGACAGCTGAATCTATGATCTGTAAACTCAAGCCCTGGACAACAAACCCAAATCCTGGGTCCAGTATTGAAGATAACACTTCAACTGTTCGTTGCTTGTTGTCGGAGCATCCATCCCTATCGGTGACAGTCAATAAAACATCAAAACTGCCTGCGGTTAGGTATGAATTTGTCGGATTCTCAGAAGTTGATGTTTGCGAATCTCCAAATTCCCATAAAAAGGTGAAAGGAGCAAATCCACCGACAGATCTGTTTTCAAACTGCGTAATTTGATCGGTGCAACCTGTCCCACTTGTAGCCATTTGAGCCTTYACCCCTGTATTGGTCTCCAGGGYAGTACTGAATACRTTGGCACAGGAAGACAAACTCGTCCACTCTTTGTCATGAAGGTCAAAGAGCTGTAGCGTGGCTGTGAAGGATATATCAAAGGAGCTATTCACTGGATAAGGCAGAATAAAATCACTCCCTGCCCCAGCTAAAACCTGTGTAATTCCAAAGATCTCCTCAACTGGTGGGAAGGTTTGTGTACCAAAGTCCCAATTGTATTTAATTCTTAACCTGTTGGTATCAAGCGGAGCTCTTGTACAGGCAGTTATCGGTTGAACACAAWATGAAGGTGAGAAGTCTCCAATATCAACGGACCTTGATATGGTAATGATTCGATTTGTATCACAGGATGCCGACAACGTAAATGAAGGCTGTGGGTTGGGGAATACCGAAATRGCACCCATTACCGTATCGGTCGTACAGTTAAAATCCTGWACCAGTTTAATGACATAAATACCAGGTTTTGAGTAGGAATGTTCCGGTGTTTTATCCGTTGAAGTAGTACAATCTCCAAAGTCCCAGAATACCTGGTTGGAAAATGATTTGGGTTCAAATCGGATGTTGGTATTGATGCAAAGGGTGTCACTACCATTGCTGGTTGCTGTAAATCCATTTAAGAAATTACGGTGCAATTCGGCCATAGTGAGTGCAAAATCACAGTCAATAACCACATCAGCTGGCTCCGTTGGTGGAGTTGGGCCGCTACACGAACCGACACTTCCATTCTTAGAGATATTGCCACTGGTGCTCTCTCCATCGCACACCGAGGCATTCATTCCAACCGTTGTTCCCTGGGCAATAACCGCCCCTGTTCCAGTTTCAGCACCATTACTTATGACAACGTTCTCTTCAATTATACTTTCATCACCAATCAGGACATTGTTACCAAGTCTACTCCCGTCACCAACTATAGCATTGGTACCGATGGTTGAGGTCATTCCAATTCGCGCTCCCGTTAGAATACAGGCGCCATCTGAGATCTTAACATCCTTCTTTACAAATGCTCCTTGCATGATGATAACATTATCTCCAATTATAACCCCTTTGGCCAAGTGCACATTATCTTTGATAATCACATTATTCCCGATAGTAGCATCCTTAGAGATTTCCACGCTTTCACCTATATTGGTATTGTCTCCAATTGTTGTATTCATTTCAACTGTTGTGTTATCACCCAAGGAACTGCCTTCACCAACCGCGACATTCTGGTCTAGTGTGATATTGTCACCCAGAGTGACGTTATCAGCTATTGTAACACCGTTTTCAATGGTTGTATTTGCCCCTATTGAGACCCCTTCACCCACTGTTGCGGCAGAATCTATAGTTGCGGTAGAGTCAAAGACGTTAAAGCTAGATAGGTCAAAAAGATCAGTTCTCTCCAATAGTGAAATAAACGATTCTATCGGCTCTTGCCCAGATAGTACAAGGACCTCTGTTTCAACCAGTGCAATTCGTCGGTTGAGATACCTACGATCTGCTTCACTCAACAGGCATGAGTCTGCATCGCGAAGTATTTGAATTGCAGTATTCCGCTTACCTGCTAATCTATGTATATGAGCTTTATCCAAATCAAGGTAAAATAGAGTTCTGATATTACTTTGTGAAATGGAATCTCCTACCAATGTATCTTGAACGTCCAGCACCTTCTGAACAGAAGTGTGAAACTGTGAAATATTATCGCTCTCAGAGATCTTAGCATTGGCAAATGCACTACCCAGTGCTTCTTTCATATGCGTATAAGCCAAGTTGATTAAGAAATCCACGTTAGGGTTGTTTCTATTCAGAGGCAGCGTGAGGATTTGATGAAATAGGTCAATTGCAGCTAAGTCGTTTTTAGAGCTATCCTCAAGTTCCATATTTGAAATAGCGGTTGACACCGCGGTATTTAATTTTTCTCCACTAAATGACGAGGTGTTAATTACCGGGCAAGTTGGACAGGATTTGATGACTAACTCCGCACAAGGACCTGGGAAAGTCGGACATGGGTCCGGGTCGAAGGTGTTGCAAGATCCTGAGGCTGGTTTACCATCTGTAACTGTAATTGCACAACTCCCAGGTTCGGAAACCAAGTGTATCCAGAACCCAGCCCCCGGCTGTGTATTGGCGAATGGCCCCCACCTATTAGATGATGCTGCAAGTACCCCTGGTGAAGCACACGATGGATTCTGAATGGTCCCTTTTATATTAAATGAAAGGCCGAATACCCCACTGGTATTAATGGGCTCAAGATTATTGAATCCTAAACCTAAACGTAATAGCTTAGCATTATTCGTTTGAATAGTAGTTTTATTTCCACTTGCATCAACATATCCAGCGCCACTGGGGCTGCTCATGTTCAAGCTAGCATTATTAAACAGATTAATACCAATTCCTCCAGAATTAGGATCGTTGTTGGCCACAGAGCCACATTTGATCTTTAATGAAACATCGTCACCGTATATTCCACCGAATCCATTATTATCCACCTGGGTATTTGTTAGACTMACCAAATTTTCRGARCACGATCTATATTCCATTCCATAGTTTCYATTGAGGATGAATTYAGAGTCGGTTATKATRSWAGGATGCTCYAAAGCSAWRCCAWACATGCCYMKRYCATTWCCTTCATAATGSACATTATTCAGRTTAACTCCCCCACCARTGACCACCAACCCCCGRYMTSKGTTTGACAARATRCTGGARTTYGAAATTCTTARGSTATTTSYAYTTCCGARATTAAYAGCCSWGATCSAGGTRCGATYGAAGGTGCAATYGTTGATTGTGGCCRCAKTTTGTCCRAARGTSAWAAGCCTYCCGTTSGCAGAGGAGATKGARTTAAAGTCAACATCCGTGAAAACAAAAAASGGTTTMATARTCATCTSGCTCAMMRKSCCYCGAAACTCAACAATACCATTTTGTATCCGGAATATRCTTAAATCCTCACTMGYRTGYAGMAYTCCATTWYTRATTTCAAGCATTTTSCCTCCTCCACAGATATTGTCAAGWACAAATGCGGAATTRGTKCCYCCCAATACGTTAGSTTGAYCAYTASCACTAAWCCTCACAWATCCGCAGCCTAAATTTCCGCCCGTGAAGGTGAACGTGGAATTGTCCTGTATATCCAAAATACCTCCAATTTCCAAAATTGCATTATCTCCTCCTAAGACAATAGAGCTATTGCTATATTCCAGTATCCCCCCTGGTTCAATCTTAACAATGGCATTGTCCGCAACAGAAAGCTCTGCTCCCTGTTCTAAAATCAATTTACATCCACTCTCTACTATAAACCGACTAAATGGGTGCAATTCAAGTTTTGCTCCCTGCTGCACCCTAAAAGTAGAGCCGTTTTTCAATACTACAGCTGAGGTGTCTTCCATGTGAAAGTAGGAATTGGGAAGACAGGTGAATACTGTTGGATCTGTAAAGATCCACTCGCCGTCTATCTGTTCTACACCAAGATGTTGCGTTGGACTTTGACCTCGATCCAACGTAATGGTATTGCCTGAATTTAGATTGAGAGAGTATTCTGTGGGATCGTCAAGTTCACCAACCAACGGTCCAAATTCATTTGGACTGAGCACTATACTACCGCACCAACGAACATCATTTTCTATATTGCGCTCATTCCAGCTTATCCTAATCTTTAAATCGTTTCCTCCAATAATACTATTGGCTATTTCATCTATTATCTCGATAGAAAGTCCATTTAACCAAATCGTACGATTTTCATATGACTTGGTTGGCTGAGTAGGATCAAGGTTCTGAAATCCTGGAAATTTAAAATTTTTGGAGCTAAAAGTGTATATAGGTACAGCTGCTGGATTTGTTCCGATTCCAATTTTGTTTCTTCCCGCTGTATTGATAAAGGCATCTTCTTCATCACCACTACTGTGAAGGTTGTAGACCACCTGGCCATTTACTACTTCACTAAATCCGGGAGGATAAATGTCTCCAGTGCTATGCAACGCGTTGTCGCCATCAAAATTATATGCATTAAAAAGTTCTGAAAATCCCGTGAATGGATTCTCAAAACTGCCGTTGTAATCAATCGGAGTTGTATTATTACCATAGATACAATTTTGCCCAATTCCACCGATGGTGGCAGAAATTGACAAGTCTGACCTATAATTAAAGTCCCAATTACCTTCAGCAGTTAATGGATATAGAAAACTGGCAAGGGTATTCCGTTTTTCTGTAGGTGCAAATTGACTTGTCCAGATTTCGCCCGCTGAGTTATCCGCGTCCTTGCCCACTTGAATATACGCTGTAAGACCAGGTGTCCATACCCCGCACGCGCTTTCATTTGAAGCGTGATCATGGTCTGTTAGTTTTTGATGATTTTCTAACCATAGATATTGATTTTTCACATCTCCGTCCGCATTCCAATTAATATGTGGTAGTTTTATACGTATTGCATCACCCGTAATGACAAAGTCTCGTAGAACAAATTCTTGCGAAATATTGCTTCCAGGCACAGCAATATCACTGTTTATTTCATCACCAGCTCCATCGGTTGTTGAGATTAAATATTGCTTTGGATCTGTTAAGTTATCATTTATCCAACCTTTCCAACCCATTTGATAGCGTTCCCAGCCGGCAATCACTTGGGACTGTCTTCCCGATTGGCTAGTGAAACCAAAGGAATGTGGTTGTGTTACAAAAGTGTGCTTGCCAGCGCCACCCACGGTGTGCCATGTATTACCTCCAAACATAGCATGAAAGAACTCAGTGATTATAAAACTTCGTCCTCCAGGACCGCTTTTACCTATTCCAAAGCCTGCCTTATTATCACATCCCGTAAACCCACTTGATCCAATGGTAGTTGTTTGTAACGCGGGGCCAAGTCCTTGGCCTGACTCCCCGCCAAGACCAAAAAATGGATGGTTTCGCCACAAAATAAGAAGTACATCTATTTTAGTATTACCGCTATTTGTTTTTTGCACACCTGTATAAAATGAGGAGCTAAATGGGGCAGATGGATTCACAATTGTCCATTGGTCAAATTCAGACAATGTGCTACCTCCAGCAAATGTTGCATTACCATCATCTATTAAAGTCCCTAATTGAGAAATTACTTCCGCTGTTGCTGCACCGACAGATGTCGCATCCGAACAAGAGACACTTATGACCTCGTCAAGATAATCTCCAAGAACGATATAAGCACCAAATGATGCTTCATAAATCTGCTTGGTTACATGAGCTACGGGACCACCAATCCCTAAAACCGGATCAAAATACTGATTTGCATCTGTTGGCAGTTGTCCTGCAACTGGCCAATTGTCACCCACGTTAGGATCGGAACACCCATTTGCATCGACTTCGGCGAATACAACCATCACTTTAATAGTTTGAGCTGAACCAGGGATACCAACTGGCACGGAAAAACCGTAGCTGCTTTTTATTTGCCCCAATACCTCTAAACTTATCATGGAAAACATCGCAATTATCAATGGCATCCACAACGTTGAGTTTTTCATACCGCGTGATTTAGTGTTGGATTATTATCTTGTGATGACTTGTAGCCAGATTCGAATTGATTTCTAAAATGTAAACACCGGGAGGAAGGTTGCCCAAATAGAGTGTCGATTTTGGTCCATTTACTGTGACCTGAGTCGTGATTCTTTGACCGTACGAGGAATATAGAACTGGAGCCATTGATCCTAAGCCAGAGTTGATAATATTTACTTCTAAGTTCGCTGGATTAGGAAATACTTGAAACTGAGAATGCTCGTCAAGTAAGTCTTCGATGTCGTCAAATATTTCTAGTCCCGTCCAGGGACCTATTGTGAATAGGAGTCCAGTGATGGGCCCATTCTGATTCGTACAGTAATTAATGAAATAAGCACTATCTACCCTGCAGCAACCGATGTCTTTACAAGTACTGAGCGAAAGGGTATCCGTTATCAGCAATGGGGCCAACGGATTACAGCAATTGCTATCTGCTTCCAAAGCATGCATCGGATGACCAAAGCCCAAGTTTCCCTCGGCATATGGCGCAGGAGACTGATCGGGATAGGGTAAAATCGCGCTATAAAAAAGACTTTTATCCCATTTTACCGTTAACGGGAGCACCCCTTTTGTAAAAGAAATGCTTCCTCCCAAGTAGCCACCTTTATCGACGTCCACTCTGATTACAGTGTCATGTATCGCATCACAGCAACTGGACCAAAACGCTTTGAATTTAGAAGTGTCAATAATCTCGAAATTTTCTCCAAAAACAGTATCAATAGATCCAAGAACTGGCCCATGGATTGGGCTTGCACTTGGGTCATATCCTAAATATATGGTATCCTTCAATCCGGGCCCTTCCTCAAAGTATATTGGAAATACCCAAGCTGGTTGTTGGGCAGCTCCTGGGATGGTATAGGTTTGGGCAAAAGCACCTAGGCTGGTAATTGTAAAAACAAGGATAAGTAGGCGCTTTGTCATATGGTCAAAGTAACTTGTTTGTATGGTCACAATTCAAGCAAGGGTATTCGATATTGAATCAGGTTATAGATCTGGTATTTAGGATGAAAAGATACAATAATCGCGTTAACCTGCAAGGGTGGATTTATTTTTTCAGAGTAAAAAAGAGTATTTATACCTACATGATTTTTAGTGAAAACTTTACAACAAAGTGAAAGATTTCAAGAAATGCTTAGCGTGAGTGATGAGCCTTTTCCTTGTTGAGGCGGTCTAAATCAGTGTTCCTTGGTCCTGCTATCTACCGGAGGGCACTGTCATGTAGACTCAAATAACCTCCTAATGGATTTAATGGAGGCAGCTGTGCTTGAGGCTCAAACAGTTGAATATCAATCTTGAACGGAAGGTCATAAACCTATAAGTTCAATGACCGTCTCATTGACCGGTTCACCGTTTGACTGAGCTCATGCCAAAGCTCTGACCCCCGGTCTTAATAGCAGACCGGCCTACTGTTTTGGCCAGGTACTTGGCAACCGTCTTATGTGCCAGTTTTAATCTTTTCCCTACTGCCTTATTAGACGGGCTCTGGCCATGAAGCTCGTCTATTTTTAACTGCAGCTTTTCCTGGATTCTGGGTCTGCCCCTTCCCCTTCCCTTTGCCCTTGCTTTTTTAAACTCGGCTATGTTCCGTTCTCGTATGCAGATTTTCTCTTGCTAGGCAAGAGTGGCCAGGAGTGCTATAATTGCTTCTTTAAATATGCCGGAGGTATCAAGCTACGGTTCGGTGAATGACTTAAACCCGATTCCGGCATCAGCAAGTTGCTGCAGGCTGATCATTTATCTTTAATGCGCCTTCTCGAGAGAATCGGTCCAGTGACCAAAAGAGTAATAGATCAAAATTGCGCAGTGATGCCCCGGTGAAGAGCTCCTGGCACCCTTCACTCCCGCTCTCCCTTTCCACTATTGAGCAGTAAACCGTATAATCGTTGACCTTACAATATTCCTTGAGCTTGATCAGCTAGTTGTGCTCGGTCTGGCTGTTATACTTCTTTGAAAATCAGGCGTGGATGAGAACTTTCATAATTCACTGCTAACCCCTCTAGTTTCTTACTTATCAGATAAAAACAGTCTCCAATACCTTTGCTTATCTACGCTTAAATATCACGTTGGTTAACATAATGTTAATGACCCTATTTTGAGAACAAGACGTTTAGAACTTTACATAACACATGCACGCCATAACTTCGCAAAAATCCTACGCTGAACCTGATTTGACAAGCAACTTCTCCTAATTCTGCTCCACCGTCTTAAACAGCTCTAGCCATCGCATGGCCATTTTTATTTGTGAACCGTTATACAGCCTGCTTGGAACCTTCGGCTTGTCAATCTTAAGAAACCAATTGGCCAGCAGGTTGAGCATAAAGCCGTCCTTTATGATGGCTCCTGCTTTTACATACTCCGTGGCCTCAGCTGAAGCCAGGTACTTTCTGGCATCCTCTTCTATCCTTTTGACATTCCTTATATCCACAAGCACCGGATAATCTTCGCCGTTGCCCACCTGTTTACGTGACCTAACCGCCAATTTGGCCGTCTCCAAATCAATGGTGAGGTTTGGTTTGAATTCCGCGATGACAATTCCATCCTTCTTCCAGACCCTAACTGCCTCGTTATCTAATTGTAAATATTCCGCTCCTAAATAGTGCTTGTCCATCGCCACGTATATCCGGTAAAATTAGATAATAGCAGAGAAAAAGCACATTTTTTGTTAAAAACCTCACAGTTGCTCCAAGACACTATGCTGTTATCAGGCACTAACGATCTGTATTACTGATAAATATGGATTTCATATTTTTTGCTTAGTGTAGGAAAAAAATGCCCGATTATAAGCTTGGGAGACGCATAGTTCCAACTTGAGGCCCATATGATTGCGTGAATTTTACTTATTTCCACCACAAAGCCATCCTCTCTTCATTTTACAGATGGTATCCAGATTTCAAGCCACATCCTACCCTATCTATTCAGCCCAGATGCAGAGGCTCCCTAGTATGCTCACCAAATTATGCCTACTTTTGGGCTGTTTTTTGAGCGTTTTGATCCGTAGAATATTCACAGTCCTATTCGTAATACTCACCCTGTGCAACATCTCTTTTGCACAAAATGAATCGGTTAATCTCAGCATTCAGTTTCTCTCCAACGAGCAAGTTGCCAACGTTAACTTCAAGCAGGACCCGTTTGGAGAGCACGCAAAGCGAGTCACGGAGGTCTTAGAGCCATATTTTTCTGGTTTCGAGAAGGAACAGGAGATTGTCATTTTGGAAACCTTTCATGTTGACAAAAAGCCGACTTTCCATATCCATGCCCGTCCGGCTATGTTTGTGAACGATATGGAGGCCTTGAAGAAGAAGCTCACCAAACTCAAAGGCGTAAAAGCGCTTCACGTCAGGTTTCATCTTGCTTATATTATACAACTAAACGGCGGTAGTCCTGACCCGCAAGCACCCTTCGTGCCTTTGTTCAAAGTACCGGTAAAGAGAGCGTTTGAACGTTTAGAGGCTGCACCTTTGAAAGGAATGAAAGAGCGCATACAGAAATGGGCGAATAGTGAAGTATTGCCGATTCTTGCTGCAATTGAGAAGGCCTCTGAAGCGAAAATGGAAGGCGTACGAGCGGTCGGTGCCATGGTAGCGAATACCGATATCTCAGAAAGTACCGATGTTGTAGCGCTTACTGAAGGCAATCCGGATTATTGGAGGGGTGTGCTGGAAATGGCACCGGGCAACCAATTGGTGACTGCTTCAAAGGTGTTTTTACATGTGGCTAAAGGAGAGCTGGATTATGCAGGTAAATACTTAGAGGTACTCAACTATTTCGCTGACCCAAAGACTGTTGCTGGCTACTACTTCAGGGAATTACAGTGGCGACTGGAAGTGTTTCAGGCTGAGCTCACTGCCCGGATCAATGGAGGCATTATGATGCATGATGCCAATCATTACAAAGAGGCCATTGCTACCTACAAGCGCATATTGGATGATTACCCACACTCGGCATGGGCCATGTTTGAATTGTACTATTCGAGGAATACACTGAAAATGTACAGAAAACAAGCTGATGCGGATGACCGGTCGGATTGGGACGCTTCAAAGGGAGCCATTTTCAAAGCCAATCCGCTGTACAATATGGATGTGAGAGCCTTAACGGCCCGTGAAGGATATATGATGCAGCGAAGGGCTCATATTAGTGAACTATTCAAATCGGAATCTTCCTTCAGTAAGGACTTCATTGAATTGGCAGATATATCTCTAGATCTGGAGGTATATGGGTTTGCCGCACATGTATACTGGTTGGTCATGAGCTCTATTCCAAGAAAGGAATACCCGGATCGTGAGCTGATGCCTTACTTTCTCTATTGCCTCGATAAGCTGGGAGAAAAGGACCTGAAAAATAATTTTGAAGGAGATCTTGAAGGGGATTTCAAACGCATCGCAGAAGAGCGCGAGCAATTGATGAAAGAGAGTCCCACTTATCAAGCCTTTCAGAAATAAAATAAATAAACGGACATTTGCCCCACCCTGGCACGTTAAAAAGCCACACTATGAATCGGTGTAATGTATTAAGAACGTTGTATGTACTCATTTGTATTGCAGCACTTACATGTGCAGAAGCTGCAACTACAAATGGATCCGTTGAGCGCAAAGTGGGGATCACAGCACTTCAGGCGAAGGCAAAGGCCCAAATGCCAACGCAAGATTCTGAGAGAACCGTTTCTGTTGCTGGAGCCAACAACGGCGGCAGACGATCGGTTGGACAGATTCTCAGGGCTGGAGGCTTAGAAATGAACGATGAAGGTAAATCTGAATATGTTTATTCTTATTTAGTGAGTATTGAATTTCCCAACGGTACCTATCAAGAAGTCCTCTGCAATACCGCCAGGTTTAACTTAGATGTCATAAGTCACCTGAAAAATTGCAAGAAGGGGACAATGGTGACGTTCGAAAATGTTAAAGTTAAGCTTGCCAACCATTCGATTAAAAGAGTGGCCGACATGACCATCGAAATTAGCAAAGAGGCGGTGAAGAATTAGTCCGGCTCTGTTGTCTTCCAAGATAAATCGTATCTTTTTTGRGGGRCGGTCGTTATTAGACAAAGGACCMATCTATATGYTTCGCTTCGYATYCTTTAAAACCCTCYTACTTGTAGGTCTATTTATCTGCAATTCTGCCTGCGCCCAGGAGGSACTGACCGGAACCATTGTGGTGAAGCAGACTGTTACAGAAGCCGATACCAATCTCACGTATTCCAACTACCSGTTCACAACKGTWKCWGGTATWTCAGAAGGWACCAGAAGTGTAAGTCAGWTACTSAAAGACCCATTTGTGCGTCTGCTASGCYCATYAGAASGGGATTCAATWGTGTCYTTTRRTCTCTMGSTRRATMTWGSWGRKGKMKSSYWMRSRMTTYNNNCAAGTAAATCAGCCAAATTTACTGACMAAATGATMAACYACATCTCYAAAGYAAAGGCGGGWAGGATGCTCATATTTGAGAATRTGAAGGTTCAACTTGCCGATGGTACCATCMRWSKTGCCYGGGGTGTAAWTKTAAAAATCAGTGACGCACCGGTTAAGTACCTGCGCAACACCCACGTCGGTAGCCCTGTCTTTGCAGGAAGGCAAACAGGTGATATGATAACGGTTAAGGATTTTACCGACTTTAAGTTTATTAAGGTGCAATCTGAAAAAGAAAAAGTGATCATTACCAGCTTTATACTCAAACCTCCTTATCCGGAAAAGGAGCTCAGAAGCGAATCCAATCGAATTACAAAAAGGATGATCTATTATGTCAAAGAACTGGAGCCAGGATCCCGAATCTGGTTCAATAATATAACCGCCAAAACGGCTGCTGGAGAGCGGGTGAGCATTGTTCCATTTTTACTCATCCTTGCCAAGTAGCAGTGCAACTCCTTATTATTACATCGTTTACGCCTCTCTGGTTGGATTTTTTTCGTAATTTAAATCCTAATATTGTCCGTTCCATGAAAAAAGTCTTCGGTTACCTCTACGTTTTGTTTGGCGGGTTTATGATCATTTTCTACCTGGTCATATTTGTTCTCACAAATTCCTCATCAGCAGAAATTGCCGAGAATATAGTAGAGGGTAACAAAGCCTATCAACGGTACCTATTCGGAGGTATTTTTATGCTTTTACCCCTTTATCTCCTTTATAATATCAGAAAACGATTTAATTCTGATCGCAATCTGAACCGCACACTGAACTATACTTTTGAGAATAATAAGGTTATCCGCAAACAAGATAAAGACTAGAACGCGTGGTTGATGTTAACACTATCCGTACGGATGAAAAGGCCCTCGCCACATTGCGAACCCAACTAGAAAAACAAGTCAAAAAATCGTGGGGAAAGAACAAAACGAAAAGACTTGAGGAACAGGTTAAGCTCCTAAACAAAAAACAATTTCATGTTATGGCTGAGTATCTCCATAGCAATAACACGAAGATCAGGCAACTGATCGATATGAACCGTACGATGTTGGTTCGTGAAGAGATGAAAATGAAGGTGTCGAAAACTGGAATGGCAATGACAGGTTCTTATACCAAAGAATTTAAGGGTACAATCAGGAAGAACGGATGGCTCTATGCAGATGCCACTAACGTAAGTTGGGATTTTATGGATTCCTTTGAGCATCTACCGGCCTTTTTCGGATTCAAGGTTTTTCCGAAGGCCTACAGGGGGACGATTAACTTTATGGGACAAATTGAACTCACCGTAACCAAACACGGATATTATCTCCTGGGATCACGGTTACCAACTCATTTCAAGGCATCAATTGACGGTGCCGGCAATGTAAACATGGAATTGAATAAATCAGAATGGGAAGTAGGAAACCAGTTTGCCCATCGTTTGATTGCTGATCCATTCAAAGGGGATGATGGGAAACGGATGGTTTTTATCCGAAATAAAACAGAAATTCAAAACGCGATCCACGAAGCTAGAAAGGATCTATTATAAATAAACCTTATGGAAATCAACCAAATTGAACCATTCCTTGACTATTATTCCAAGGTACGGAAACGTACATTGAGAGTGATTGCGTGCATACCGGAGGACAAAATTGAATGGACCTATCAGCGGGGAAAATTCACCTTTGGTGATCTGATCCGACACATCGCGTGCATTGAACGGCATATGTATGCAGAAAGTGCCCTCTTTAAACCCAGCAGATATGCCGGTTGCGGAACAGACCTTGCAGAAGGCTATTCTGCCACGGTACAGTTGCTGAATGACCTTCACGCCGAATCAATGAAGATTTTTTCCAAACTAACGGAAGAAGACCTTCAGAAAAAAACTGAAACCGGAGGCAGAACCCCAATAACCTTGTGGAAGTGGCTTAGGCTCATGGCAGAACATGAGATCCACCATCGTGGCCAACTCTACTTGTACCTTAGTATTTTAGGACTTCCCTCTCCTCCACTCTACGGACTTACGTCAGAGGAAGTCAGAGACCGAAGGGCCATATAACTCAACAACACAAATGCATCACGCTTATGATGAATACCAACTAGTTCCACACGCTTTAACCATAAACCTGCAACGCGAAACCTTTACACTTTATACTTTACACTTTATACCTTATACCTTATACTTTAAACTTTATACTTTAACCAACCAACCAGCCCATGAAACCCATCATCTTTACCCTGTTTAGCGCTGCCCTACTACTTCTAACAGCCTGCAATCCCAATCGGATATTCAACGTAAACAACAGCGACTTCCCAAATCATCGATGGATGCAAAATGCGCCGATTTTATTCAGCGTTCCGATCGAAGATACCGTCAGCGAACATAAGGTCTACCTGGCGCTGCGACATGTCTATGGATTTCAATTTGATGCCATGAACATTCGCTTGAAGATCACTGATCCTTCTGGGAAATCCGCAACCAAGGACTATCAGCTCCAAATTAAAGATGGGGAAGACGCATATCTCAGCGACTGCTCCGGTGATATTTGCGACCTGGAAGTCATGATAGAAGATCACGTAAAGTTCACCATAGCCGGCGATTGGAGCTTTGAAGTGGCCAACAATATGGATATAACCTATGTTCCCAATGTAATGGAATTGGGTCTCATTATCGATAAATACCCAGAGCTGAATGAATAATGCCAGCATTCAGTAGCCGGTATAGCCTCGTTTGCCTTTTTGATCTATCAATAGGAAAAGGAACGAAGGACATAGTAAGAAGGGCTAAGTATAAAGTATAAAGTATAAAGTACAAAGTACAAAGTATAAAGTACAAAGGACAAAGGACAAAGGACAAAGGACAAAGGACAAAGGAAAAGGAAATGGGAAAGATTGCAAGTGAAAAGGGACAAGGATAAAGAGATCTTTGACCAATACTGCTTCCTCTTGATATTGAACTGTTCACCCAATCCAGTGATTGTTTATTTTAGCACTGACCAATATGCTAACCATGAAAAATATACTTGCCTTACTACTTTGTGTCTCAAGCTCATTTTGCAAAGGCAATATTGAAGATTCCGCCACCACTTCAGCTGAAGGTGTCATTACAAAGCGATTTGAATTTAGTTTCGGGCAATCATTGCTCTTTATATCCGACAGTAAGGAAATTGACTTACGCGATAAGGAGGCTATTATCCTTCCTACCAGTGCCATGTTGTTCTTTGTGGAATTTCGACCCCTCAACAAATTCAGAGTCCCTGTATTCTTCAATCTCCCTACGGAGTCTAAGCAATTTCTGGTAAATGGGTCTTTGATCAATGAGCGTGCGAATCCCTCATTTGGAACCGGATTTCAATACCCTCTATTTAAATTCAATATCGATAAAGAGACTATTCTGGAGTGGGAAATGGGTCCTTTTGTCAATGTACTTATTCCCAAAAGGGGCAACTTCCTTTTAGCGCCTATTGCTGCTGGACGAATTCGAATTGTCAAAAAAAAGGATTTCGTGATGTATCTGGGAACCAGTTATTCTTTTGGAATTGACAGTTGGGGCCTTATTTATGGAACAGGATTCCTATTTTGATAGTACCTTTGTGCAATCAATATGCAATATGCAATATGCAATATGCAATATTCAATGGGCAAGAGGCAAGAGGCAAGAGGCAAGAGGCAAGAGGCAAGAGGCAAGAGGCAAGAGGCAAGAGGCAAGAGGCAAGAGGCAAGAGGCAAGAGGCAAGAGGCAATATGCTAAAAGCACAAAACTTCATCACAGATAAATCAGCGGAGCCGGTATTACTGGCACAGTATTAGTGTTGCGGAAAATCTAAATTTCAAAGACCATCAATGAAGAAACTATTTTATCTGCCCTTCCTTTTTATATTAGGGCCATGCTCCACTACAGAGATTCTCCAAGCGGTAAATGATGCCATGGAAGACACCGCTCCGGCGCTCTCTGAATCCGATGTAATTGCAGGTTTAAAAGAGGCGCTGGTCAAAGGCACCAGTTCAGGAACACAATCTGCTTCAAAGCTTGACGGATATTTCAAAAACCCACGACTTAAAATTCCTTTTCCTCCTAAGATTCAAAAAGTAGAATCAAAGCTGCGCGCGCTAGGAATGAACAAGTTAGTAGATAACTTTATTGTTTCGCTTAACCGCGGAGCTGAAAAGGCGGCAACAGAAGCCAAGCCCATTTTTGTGGATGCGGTTACCTCCATGACGGTGAAAGATGCCTGGGGGATATTGCGTGGTGCCGACAATGCGGCAACCGATTATCTAAGACGTACGACCAGCACCTCTCTGCAAGCAGCTTTTAAACCGGTCATTAAAACATCATTGGACGCAGTGGATGCTACCAAGCACTTCACCAAAATCATCACTACTTATAACAAGATCCCGTTAATTGAGAAGGTGAATCCAAACTTAGAAGATTATGTGACCGATAAAGCGTTGATTGGATTATTTCTTCTGATTGAAGATGAGGAACGCAAAATTCGTACGGACCCCGTGGCCAGGACCACAGAATTATTAAAAAAGGTCTTTTCCCAACAATAAAACAAGCGTCTTGATGAACACCCTACGCCTACTTTCAACTGTGATGTTTGCCTTACTTTTTTTGGGTTTGACAGGATGCTCTAAGGACAAAAGGTTAGAAAACCAGCTTACTAGTAAAGATGGAGTGTGGAAGATAGATGACGTGCATTGGATAACTGTTGACCAGCAATTCAATCCACCTTCCCAGGTTGTAGCAGAGGGTACCACCGTAAACCCGGGCATCTTTACCTTCCATGATGATGGATCTGGCAGTTATGAATTCACCATCAATGGGCAACAAAGAACTGGATCATTCACCTATATTGTGAAAGACGAGCTGGTTTCGCTTTCGTTTGTTTTCCAAAATACGGTAGGCGCATTTTTCCAGGAAACCATAGCGTACACGGGTTCGCAAGATGCTAAAAAGACGTTATACATTGAAGGCGTTGAAACACACCAGGACACGGCAAGCCAGAATACATTCACAGCTGAATTTAATTTGAGAAAGAGAAAATAAACATTACACAAAACAGAAGACTAATTTTATATTCTACAGATGAAAACAACTACCCTACTAATTCTTTGCAGCTTACTTTTTAATGTAAGTGGATTTACTCAAAATACTTACAATGCAATCGTCTTCACCGAGAACGGGGAGAAGTTTTGGGTTATTATGAACGGCGTAAGGCAAAATGAAACAGCCGAGACCAATGTCAAGATTTTGGGCCTTAACGCTCCCAGTTACCGATTCAAAATTATCTTTCAGGATGCTGGAATACCAGATCTCGATAAGAACATCTATTTGCCGGATCATTCCAGTGAGGTAACTTATCGCGTTAAGATGACTAAAAAGGGTGAGTTTAAGCTGCGCTATTTTAGCGAAGTACCCCTCCCTCCAAAACCGGTACAAGCTTCGTCKCAAGTAATGGTCTCCTATTCTACAACGGAAGTCTACCCTGCCAACCCCCGTGAGGAGGTTACCACCACCACTACTACTACTACTACATCAGGTACTGCTCCAACAGGTGGAACTTCTGAAAATGTGAATATAAGTATGAATATAGGTGGACTATCTATGGGCGTTAACCTCAATGTAAACGAGAGTCACGGTACTTCTGGAACAACCACAACAACTTCTTCTACCACCACTACTACCACCAGTAGTTCGAGTACCGCTACAACATCTCCAGCAAGTACCACTACACATGGGCACCATGTGGTGACTGAAAATAGCGGCTCTACACATTGTAATTCGCCCATGCACGTGCCAGACTTTATGTCCGCTAAAAATACGATAGCGTCAGAGTCGTTTGACGATACCAAGCTTACCGTTGCCAAGCAGATTGCAGGTTCAAATTGTTTAGACGCAGATCAGGTAAAGCAAATAGCGGAGTTGATGAGTTTCGAAGACTCAAAGCTTGAGTTCGCTAAGTATGCTTACACGCGAACATTTGACCGGGGCAACTATTTCAAGGTTAATAATGCATTTAAATTCGAATCGACTATAGAGGAGCTCAACGACTATATCCAGACGCAAAAGTAGTCGCCTTAGCACCGTTATAATACTTACTTTTGAGCATGAGAAAAGCACTTACAGTTGTCCTACTTCTGACGATCAGCATTGCAGGATATAGCCAGATGGGAATCGGAGTTCGATTGGGTGATCCTTCCGGAATTACTTTTAAAAAGTACAACGGAGACAATGCGCTAGAGTTAAGTATTGGGAGATTTAGCCAACGAAATAGTGGGTTTTTCAACAGTCGGTTTGACATTTGGTTCGATGATCAACAATTCGGATACACAGATGTAAATTTCCAGAGTTTCAAGAGCTCAGCTCCCATCGGTTTACAAGTGCATTATTTAATGCACAAGGACTGGTTTGCTTCTGAGTTCGATGGATTGCAATGGTATTACGGATTCGGTGGACAACTTAGGGCGCAAACTTTCACATTTGCTTATCGCTACAAGATTGACGGTAATTCAAACTGGATCAATGCACCAAATGAAAAAGTAACAGACTTAGATATTGGTGCGGATGGTGTATTAGGTGCCGAATATGAATTTGAAGACGTCCCTATTCGCATATTTACGGATGTCACCCTATTTATGGAGGTGGTTGACAATCCCTTCCTTTTCTGGTTCCAGTATGGTATAGGCGGACGGTATATGTTCTAGGGTTTTCAGCCTCTTCTCATCTCTTCCTATCTTTTCAGCTCATATAGGAACTCCCGGCAGCATGAAATAATGATTGACTGAGTTCGGAGCGATCTTAAAAACAACAAAAACCATGAGTTCGTCAAAAGATAAAAAGGTCACCGGAGTTGGTGGTATATTTTTCAAGTGCAAGGATCCAGAACAAATGCGAAACTGGTACAAAGCCAACTTAGGTTTGGTGACCAATGAGTATGGAGCACTCTTCGAATTCAGAAGTACTGACGAGCCAGAGGATAAAGGCTACCTCCAATGGTCTCCATTTGAGGAGAAAACCAAATACTTCGAACCTTTAAAAAAAGAATTCATGATCAACTACCGGGTTGAGAACATCGAAGCCCTGGTTGATGAACTCAAAGAAGCCGGAGTAGAGATAGTAGATTCCATTGAAGCGTTTGAATATGGGAAATTCGTCCACATTATGGACCCTGAAGGCAACAAGATTGAGCTTTGGGAACCGGTTGATAAAGTTTTTACAGATATGTATGAGGGACAAACTACGCACTAGCTGATGAGATTTGTACTTTCAGTGGAGCAACTTGAGTTTTAAGATGAGTTCCATTAAATTCTTCATTACACTGTTTCTATTGCTCGTCTGCCACGGAGCATTTTCGCAAAAAGAGGTAGTTCATAAAATTTGCTTCGGTTCTTGTGCAAAGGCTAGTAAAAAGCAACCTATTCTCTCTCTGGCCGCCAGAGAGTCGCCGGATCTGTTCATTTATTTGGGTGATAACATCTACGGGAATACCCGTGATATGGATAAATTGAAGAGTAAGTATCTGAAGCTCGGAAAGAAGGCGGAATTTCAAGAACTCAATGATTCTACAACGGTGCTCGCCACTTGGGATGATCACGACTATGGGGAGAATGATGCCGGAAGGCACTTCTCCAGAAAGAGAGAATCCAGGGAGATCTTTCTTGAATTCTGGAAGGAGCCCGAAACTTCAGAGCGAAGAAAGCACAAAGGAATCTATCACTCCTTGATGCATGGCCCCCAAGGTAAACGGCTACAGGTGATTCTCTTAGATACCCGTACTTTCCGTGATAACCTCACCAAACTTGTGGATAAAAAACGGTATAAGAACGATTACCAACCCTGCCAAATAGCGGACTCAACCATGTTAGGAGTCGAACAGTGGACGTGGCTTGAAAAGCAGCTCAAAAAGCCGGCTGAAATACGCATAATTGCATCCAGTAACCAGTTCTCCCATGAATACAACGGATGGGAATCATGGACCAACTTGCCACATGAGCAGCAGAAAATGCTGGATCTCATCAAGAGTACCAAGGCCAATGGAGTGGTATTCTTATCTGGTGATGTCCATTGGGGAGAAATCTCGAAAATGGAGATGGAGGGCCTATATCCCATTTATGATATCACCTCCAGCGGCATCACCCAAACGTGGAACAAACCTGAGTCCAACAAGAATAGGATTGGAGCCGTAGTCATGGACAATAACTATGGCGTGATCGAAATTGATTGGGAGCGTGAAGCGCCTGAACTCTTGTTCTATATCAAGGATAACAAAGGCGAGGAGCGCGTTAAAATGCAGGTTAACCTGAGTGAACTACAATTTAAACCGTAAATTTCCGAATGCTCAGCCAATATAAATGGCCACTGGTATTTGTTGTTCTCCTGGTAGGGATATTCTTTTTCTACAATTACGACGAAATACTCTTTAAGCGGCCTCAATCTGTACACTACTGGCGCCAGGCTGATTGCGCATCACTAGCGCTCAACTATTACCAGGGCGGAATGGACTTCTTCCATCCCCAGGTTCACAACCTCACATCTGAAGATTTTACAACCGGATATACCAGTACAAGTGAGATGCCTCTGTTGTATTACTCGGTGGCCATCCTATATCAAGCTTTCGGTTACCACGAATTTCTGTACCGCCTGTTGAACGTCATGATCTTTTTTACTGGACTTTTTTACCTCTACAAACTATTTCTTGGGCTGATTAAACATCAGTTCTGGGCGATGAGCTTACCGTTACTCCTTTTTTCTTCTCCAGTCCTTGCCTATTACGCCAATAACTTTTTATCCAATTCTGCGGCCCTTGGATTTGTGTTCATTGGTTGGTATCACTTTCTGGAATACAGCAGAAACAAAAACAGTAAGAGCTTTAAGTGGTCAATCTTGTTTTTTGGCATAGCAGGTTTGTTGAAGATAACGGCTTTGCTCAGCCTGGGGGCGATTATCAGTATCTATTTGCTGGAAAAAATAATTATAAACAAGAAAGAGCCACTTTTCTCCAGAGGGCTCGGGCAATTCGTACCCTTCACGCTCGTGTTCCTGATTATTGGCGCCTGGACACTATACGCTTCCTTCTACAATTCACATTATGGAACCAGCTACTTCTCAACGACGATATTCCCTATTTGGGAAATGTCAACAGCAGAAATTATAGCGGTTAAAGACAATGTGACAAAGATCTGGTTTGATCAATATTTTAGTGAATTTTTGTGGGGATTTTTATTCCTGGCCACCATAGCGATCATTCTATTACAAAAAGGAGCGAGAATAATGTATGTACAGCTTACTTGTTTCATGCTTCTTGGTGCCTGGGCTTTTATGTTACTTCAATATGCGACTCTAAAAGATCACGACTATTACACTATTAATCTATTCATTATTCCTGTATTTATCTTCATTACATTCTTTGATCTGATCAAAACCCATTTCCCAAGAGTGATCAAATCAAAGATTGCCATAATGCTCTTCCTTGTCTTTACATTATTCAATGTCAACTATGCGAAGACGGAGCTTAATGACAGGTATAATGGCGGGTGGAACAATGACGGCATAAAGAATGATATCGAGGATGTAGTGCCTTATTTAAGGTCAATTGGTATAACCCATGCCGATACGATTATTTCCATGCCCGACCAGAGCCATCTATCCCTGTATTTGATGAATCAGAGAGGATGGACTGAGTACGAAGAGCGATTTTACAATCGAGGAGCAACCAGATCCTTGAATAGAGATCAAGGAGGAATGGAGGCATCCATTGTAAACGGTGCAAAGTACCTCGTAATCAATGGGCTGAATGAGCTCTATCAACGTCCATTTCTCCATAAATTCGCGGCACACCTAATCGGGCAATTTAGGGAAGTGCTTATCTTCGACCTAACCAAGCTGGGTTCTAGAAATTTCAAATTACCCAAACGCCTTGTAAAGGAACTCATGGTGTGTAATGCTGAGCTTTTGGAAGCCAGTGGAGATGTTTATACAGGGCTGCATGGCAACTATACATTTGGTGATGTAAGCACGCGTTCCAATGAATTCGCATATTCTGGTGCTTATAGTTCCAAACTAACGCCAGAAAATCCGTACGGTCTGACACTAACAATACCTAAAGTATTCCATGGGGAGAGCTTTATTGTCTCCATAATGAGGAAAAAAGAAGCTGGCTCCTTTGATTTAGTGGCAGCTACTCCAGGTAAACCAAGCTTTCGCCTGAAGCAAATGGAAACTTTAGCATGTGATAATCCAGCATGGGAAATACTCAAAATGGAATTCCATATTCCCAAGCACATGGATGGACGTTCCCTCTCCATCTACTGCTGGAATCACGGATCTGAACCCGCCTACGCCGATGATCTCAAAGTGGTGCGATTTCATTCGTATTTTAAGTGAACGTATACTGCACAGCAAAAGAGGAATTAAATATTAGCCGACAGCTAGTCGAATGTTCATCTTGAAAGCCGCCCTCAAAATCCCGGTTTCAGTCCGTCTTATCATTACAGATGTCTTGATTCTGGTAATTCCAATCCTGGTTATACCTTTCATTTACACAGAAAAATTGATTGATCCGGTATTAATTCCGCGCTTTCTGGTTTTTGCCCTATATCTCATCCCTTTTCTACTGTTCACAATGCGCAGGCATTCGGGTAATGACTCGGGACACCTATTTTCCATTGTTAAGCATCGCGTGTTCCTGGCCTATTTCGYCCTRATAAGTGTTTCAGGCATAAGTCTTTTTTACGCWACAAATTTTGCAGATGGCTTATTTGAATGGCTGAAACTCATCCTGTCCTTTAYCTTTCTTTTGTTATTAGTMGTTCACTTCCAGAACTCYAAAWCATATTTCACACAATTMTCAAAGATAGTTTCGATTTTTTCGCTGGTCATCTCGCTGATTGGYATTTACCAATTTGTGCTGMTCACCGGCAAGGGKGATCTCACACATGCTGTRGTATATAAYATCAGCGCAACGTTYGCCCAYAAAAAYCTCTTTGCACAAATACTGTTGTTTTCRTTGCCATTTAGTATTTACGCRGCGCTWTCMTTTAAATCCATTTTTAGRGTAATAGGRGTWCTKGCAGTMCTGCTWGCGATTGGCAATATCACTTTGTCGCTGTCACGSGGRGTRTGGCTGGCTACSGCCYTGGCGTTGGTTGCCACAKCCKTSTTMGCATTGGTRACAGAACGCAAARAAATCGCATCGAGATCACCGTTTRGCKTAAGATTACTTTGGCCTGCTTTAATACTTGTGCTGGCCGCTTCAGGGGCCATACTCTTGTATTCCTACCTAGATTCATTTGAAACCATTCAAAAGCAGGTGTATTCCATATTTGACGCTGAACACAGCGCCACTAAGGATAGACTTCACATGTGGAATAAATCGTTTCAGCTTTTTATGGAACGTCCCCTGTCAGGGCATGGCTTGGGAACCTGGAAAATTCAAATCTTGAAATTGGGCACCGAGGGTATGCGTTCTTCGGATGGATTTACTTTTTTTCAAAGACCGCACAACGATTTTATTTGGATTTTAACAGAGGCTGGGATTTTAGGCCTGCTATCATTTGCCTCCTTGTTTGCCATGTGTTACTATTACCTGACCAAGATTTTAAGAACAACACAGGACCCGAACATTAAGCGCATTGGTTATTTAATGTTCATGGGGTTAACCAGCTATGTTTTGTGCTCATTCTTTAGCTTCCCCAAAGAGAGAATTACACATCTAATCTTGTTAACCTTCATCATGGCACCCATCATCATAGCGTACCATCAAATTAAAACACCGAAGGCTATCAATTCGCAGCTCGTTACCGCAGGACTTCCTATATTGACATTGCTACTTGTTCTTTCAATAACTGTTGGGTTTAAAAGGATGTATTCCGAATTCCATGTCAGTCAGGCCTTTCAAGCAAGAGAAAAGGGACAGTGGAACAAGATGATTGAACATTGTACATCGGCATCATCGGCATTTTATCGCATGGATCCAACCAGCACCCCTATTTCCTGGTATAGAGGACTGGCAAATTACAATCTTGGCAAACAAGAAGAGGCTTTTTCACAATTTCAAAACGCATATAAAATTCATCCCTATCACATTCACGTCTTAAATAATTTAGCCACCAGCTATGAAATATTGGGTGATCACACCCAAGCAATTCAATTCTACAAGCAGGCTGTTAAAGTCTCTCCCGATTTTGAGGAGGCCTGGTTAAATCTAAGTATTGTGACCTTTCAGCAAGGTAACAAAGCGGAAGCCTATGAACATCTTAGGAAGATAAAGACCAAGTCCACAAATCCCAAGCTTAGGTCAGCCGTCAATATTATGATTGGGCCTGCGATAGCTCAAATGATCGAGGCTGTGGAAGAAAGGGTTGTACAAATGACCATTCGAAGAATACAGAATTCAGATGAATGGGTATATGATATCCATTGTAAGTCGGTTGAAAACGACAGATCCTTCAAGGAGCAATTGTTAATAGATACCCTGTATACCTTGTCAGTGGAAGACAAAATACTTACTTTTGCCGACCTTAATCGATTTCTGGTTAAGTATAAATCCAAACTTTAATGCGAAACATCCTACTCCTTCCTGCCTTTTGTATCCTTGGGATATGCAGTTCATATGCTCAGTCCTTACTTAGCCTGACACCTTCAAGTGCTTCTCAAGGGCAAACGCTAACGGTGAACATAACCGGTCAAAATACGAGTTTTGGTCAAGGCACAAGCACAACGAATGTGTGGTTTGAACAAGGAGGCACGACCATCATCTTTCCTAACTATTCATCTCCTGTAGACAGCACAAACATGGTTGCTGAATTTACATTTTGTTATTCGAACCTAGGGTTATATGATTTGGTAGTAGATCACTCATCGGATGGCTATATGATACTACCGAATAGTTTTACGTTGAATCCTGGACCCAATCCTCCTGAATTAGTAATTGTAGCCCCAGACTCTGCCTATCGTGGTGAAGTTTTAAGTGTCAGTATTACCGGGCAAAAAACGAATTTTATTCAAGGAACCGTGACCTCGGTCTGGCTTAGCCAGGGAACTTCAACTATTGTACGAGATTCCATTAATGTAACTACTTCTTCTGATCTGGTTGCATCATTCACGATACCTACCAACGCGGCATATGGATTATGGGATGTGAACGTATTTGATGACAGTTGTAACACAGCCGTGATTTTAACGGATGGTTTTACAATTTACGATACGATTGTCGGGATCCAATCCCTTCAACCAGAATACAACGTCCGTATATTTCCGAATCCGAGCAGCGGCCAGATCAATTTGCACACGACCATTCCAAGCTGGCAAACAGGAGAATTCCTCCTTTATAATATTGCCGGGGTAGAGGTTGGACGCTATCCACTACTGGGAGGAACGCACCAATCTACCATTGCGCTTAACCTGAAAGACGGCCTCTATATCCAGCAAACCAGGATCAATGGTGAAATTGTAGCCACTGAGAAGTTGGTTATCTCAAATTCTGTAAAGTAGCTAGAAGAGGCGCCCAGTATTCAGATGGTTACGAGATCTTGAGCAGTCATAGCTTCAGGAACCTTCCTCATTACATCCATATGAAACTCTACTTCATTATCTTTCTACACATTACAGGTCATTTTGCATTTGGACAGATTCAGGAAAGGACCATGTCTTAAGTGAACGAGCTGAGAAACAGGTCAACAATCTGTCCAGATTAATATCTGCCAGGAAAGATGGCAGAAACGTGAACTTAATCTATACGATTCCGTTCAAGTACTTCATTGACTAAAGCAGCACGTTCTTCACGAGCCATAAATACCTCCGAGTCAAAACCGGCTTTTAGGCAGGTATAGCTGGAGCAACCTTCTCCTTCAAATCCTTAGGCACCCTACCCGATTTGATGGATTCAGAACGCAACCTGCGTCCAACAATGCGCTCAACCATATTGCCAACCTCCAGCACCTTGTCAATATCAATATTGGTCTCAATACCCATCTCATCCATCATTACCAACATGTCCTCAATGGAGACCAGTCCTGTGAGTGAAGAATCTTTGTAGTAATATTCTCCCGTACCTGCTACTGGTACACCGCTTACGAAATTGGCAGGCTGCCCCCCTATTCCACCCATGGTRGCTTCGTAGTTGGTCATTCCAGCTTGAAGAGCGGCCAATACATTTGCCAAGCCCCATCCWCGYGTGGTATGCAGGTGAACAATGTGTTTTTCAGGTCTTGGAACCGAGTCCAGGATCATGGAGAAGTATTCAAACACCCTATCAGGAGAAGCAGAACCATCATGGTCAGCATGCTCAACGTCATTGGCTCCAATATCCAACCAACGCTGGGTAAACTCAACCGCTTTTTTCATTTCAGTTGGCCCTTCAATCGGACATCCCCAAATGGTGCTTACCGTGCCATTTACTTTAATTCCTGCGTCATGTGCCTTCTTGATGTACTCCTCGGCCATCTTCCAATACTCTTCCAGCGACAAGCCTGAGTTTTTTCTGTGATGCGATTCGCTGGTGGAGACCATGAAGAGAATCCTGTCGGGCCCGTAGCCCTCTTTCTTTGCTTCAATAGCGCGCTCAGCCGCTCTTTCCCTGATGGTGACCGCTGTAATGCTCACGTCATCCAATAAGTGTTTTACAAGCTTGCTATTGCGAATGCCCTTCAATACTTCATCAGCATCCTTAAATTGGGGCATGCCCTTGGGGTTTCCCAGGTTGGTCACTTCAAGATGTTTGAAGCCGCATAGAATCTGCTGCTCGGCTAGCCAAATTTTCGCTTGTGTAGGAATGAATTTCTCTTCGTGCTGAAAGCCATCTCTTACAGTTATGTCCCCTATCGTTACCTTCTTAGGATAGTTTATGGCTAATATTTTACGTTATATAATTGCGAAAGACTTGTAATGACGTCGTATATGCTACATCAAAAGCATCTAGTTTCATTCCTGTATCGATGTCTCTCTCCTCGCAGAACTCTTTAAAATCTACGGTTTTCATATTTCCCGTTAAATCATGTTCATCTGCCATAGGGCAGCCTCCCAATCCCAACATCACAGTATCAAACCGCCTGCATCCGTTTTTATAGGCGGTGGAGATTTGTCCGTGCCACTCCTGCTGAGTAGTGTGCAAGTGAAATCCAAAATCAATATCCGTATACTTTTGCACTAAACGGGAAAAACATCCTTTTATACCTTCCACTGTAGAAACACCCGTTGTGTCAGATAAAGGAATGATGCGCACCCCGCGCCTGTATAAGTCATCTGCGGCCTCTTCCACGATGTCCACACTCCAAGGATCACCATAAGGATTTCCAAATCCCATGGATATGTAAACTACGAGCTCTTTACCCGACTTCGCGCAGAGCTCCATCATTTCATCAACCCTTTGTAAGGAGCCTGCTGTATCAGAATTGATATTGCGTTTAAGAAAAGTGGAAGAAATGGAATGCGGATAACCTAAGTAGGAAATTTGATCGAAAGTGCATGCTTCCTTGGCTCCCCTGGTGTTGGCTACTATGGAGAGTAGTTTGGTGTCAGTACCGGATAAATCAAGGCGTTCGACTACTTCAGCAGTATCTTTTAACTGAGGAATGGCTTTCGGCGACACAAAACTTCCAAAGTCGATCGTATCAAATCCAACCTGAAGCAACCGATTAATATAGTCGACTTTAATATCTGTTGGAATAAAGTCAGGCAAGCTTTGCATGGCGTCTCTCGGGCACTCTATGATTCTTACCTTATCCATGGATTGAAGCTGCTATTGGTTTATGCAGGTGTATTGTTGCTAATGTGGACAAACAGAAATGTATTATGCCCGGGCCTTATTCTTGTAACTCTGTGGGGCATGGATTATTGTATTGTAATTACTGCTCTCTTGGGTTCTTGTTTAAGTGTGTTGAGGGTTATGTGCTTTGTCATTTTTACCCTGACAGGGTGAGGATTCTTCCTTAGCATGCGTCATGCAAGCTTAGGGAGATTTCTCGTCACTGCGTGATGTCGAAATGACAATAGTCTAAAATGTCCTTAACTATTTCGCCCTAACCAAATTAAACGTGCCCGTTACCATTGCAGAAGGTTTTTCAGAATCATTGACATAGATAAATCCATGCACCACACAGATCTTTTTACCCTCAAAAATAATGGCTGTTTTTCCTTTAATTTCATCCCCTAAATTAATGGGCCTCAAATAATTCACTTTTAATTCAACGGTCGAGCAAAAATCGCCCTTTCCCATTGTAGTGAATACGGCTGCTCCACAGGCATAGTCAAGGAACCCGGAGATGACTCCTCCGTGTACCTTTCCAGCCGGAGAGAGATGATCTTCCCTGATGCTCAGCCCTGTTACCGCCTTTTTGTTTTCTGTGTCAAACCCTTCAATGCGGTATCCCATCCACTCACCAAATTTATCTGGATGTTGGAAGTGCTCCATTACATGTTTTTGGTCTAAACCTTTCTCTTTTTCGTGTTCCATTTTTTATTTATCTAATTGTCCTTGTAGCTCCAGTATATTTGACATATTGTTCTCTTTACAGAATGCAATCAAGTCATCACAAATTGTCATTCCTCTGGATGGATGTTTATAATTAATCGTTCCTACTTGTACTAAGTCTGCTCCGGCTAAGATGAATTCAAGAACGTCCTCAGCCGTACTTATTCCGCCTAAACCGATAATCGGAATGGAGAGCACCTTATTCAACTTGTGCACGCAAGCCAGCGCAACCGGTTTTATAGCAGGCCCCGACAATCCTCCATAGATTGTGTGAAGCTTGACCTTTCTCTTTTTCACGTCAATGCCCATTCCCACAACGGTATTGATTGCAGAAACCGCATCGGCTCCACCGGCTTCCGCGGCAAGGCCTATGTCTTGTATACGTGTCACATTAGGGCTCAGTTTCATGATGAGTATGCGGTCCGTTCTGCTGCGAAGTTCTTTGGTGAGCTGCTCGGTCATCTTCGGGCTCACCCCGAATTCCATACCGCCCTCCTTCACATTGGGACAGGATATGTTGATCTCGTATCCCACATGATTGCCACCATGGTTCTCCAGCATCTCAAACGTTTCTATGTAATCAGACATTGCCGTGCCGGCCACATTGATAATAATCTTGGTATCCAGCTCATTGAGAAAAGGGATTTTCTCTTTACAATAGGCCTCCACGCCCAGATTGGCCAATCCTATCGAATTTAACATGCCAGCGGCTGTTTCTGTAATCCGCGGTGGCGGGTTCCCCTCCCTTGGCAATCTGGTGACTGACTTGGTAATAATCCCACCTAACTTACTGACATCAGCCAATCCCTCGACCTCATTACCATACCCATAAGTGCCACTGGCCACCAGGATGGGGGTGTCAAATGTGATGTCTTTTAACTTTACTTTTAGCATTTAATGATTGAATTCATTCTAAAGTGTCTTCATCAATTGTCATTTCGACATCACGCAGTGACGAGAAATCTCCTTAAGCGTGCATTGCGCCATTGAAGGAAGATTTCTCACCCTGTCGGGTTCGAATGACAATAGTTCAATTTACATTTGACTCATTACTTAATCTTATTTCTTACAGATAGCACGTTTTAATCTCCTCGGCTTTAAAAACTGGTCCGTCCATGCATACCAGGCCAAATTTATTGCGATAGGTATCAGCGCTTGACCCGTTTGATACATATTCCATGGTGCAGCCCTGGCATATTCCAAATCCGCATGCCATGAGGGTTTCCAGCGCTATTTCACAATCTATTTTTTCAGATACAGCTACTTCTCTAACAGCCTCCATCATGGGTGCAGGGCCGCAAACAAAGAGCTTGGCTTCACTGAGGGCCAAATCTTCTCGGATCGTATCCAATCCGGCAATTACATTACCTGATATGCCAAAGCTTCCATCGTCGGTGCACATGATCAACTTCTCCTTGGGGGCATGTTCAATAAAATGTTCATTGGCTGTTCTTGAGCCCATGATAAGATAATGATCCACCCCTTTGGCCAGAAGTTCATTGTGCAGAAACCAGGTAGGCGCAATACCCACGCCACCGCCAATCAATACGGGTACTTTATCTGAGATGGACCAGGAATTGCCCAGAGGTCCAACCAGGTCCACCTCCTCATCGATCGACCAATCTCGCATAGCATCTGTACCTGACCCCACCGCTTTGAAAATGATGCCTATGTCGGAGCCTTCGGCACCTGATACACTCATCGGCCTTCGCATGACCCTATCCCATTCATCGGATGGTAGAATATTGATAAACTGTCCCGGACTGACCGATTTGGAGATTTGAGGAGATTCTAAAAAAACCTGAAAGGTATTATGGGCTATTTTCTCTACGCTTTTTACCCGTGCCGACTCTTGAAAAGCCATTGTAATAACTGGAGTTAATGAAACCTATAAACAACTAATTAAAAGCGTGTTAAATAGATCCAATTAACGTTCAACTGAATATAATACTGCACCTATTTTAGCCGCTTTTACCGGATGTAAATATAGGAAATAAAAGAGCCACTAATTCAGGCTCGAAGCAAATGATTAAGGCAACAATGAACCGTGGTACTATTGGCTAGTCTCCCTCAACTGCACTACATAGGTACCTGAGATCTTATCATGCCACCCTCTTTTAGAAATCAGATAAGACACTGCGTCAAACGGAATTAACCTACACAGATTTCTAAGAAAAAGTTTTCCAATTCTTGGCCAGTTCCCTTCGCTATCTACCACTTTTGTAAGAGTGATGTATTTTCCAGGTGTTTTACCAAGAAAATGTTCGAATAAGGTGTGATACATGACGTATAGAAAAAAGAAATACCCCCTACCCAAAATGAACGGTCTCCAGGTATAAAGCCCAACCAACGATCAAACGCCATTCCAAGTAGAAAGAACGTAAAATAGAACCCAGCCGTATCAACAATATTATTGGTAAATCGAGCTGCTTTGTTTGCAATTCGACTTTCCAAGTTGAATGCTGTTATGATCTGACCTTTGTCTTCTTCCACCATGGACGTTCGTTCAAGACTTGGCGGTTAAATCCTTATGCCAATTACAAGGACATCATCTACTTGTTCAAACTCCCCCTGCCAGTCAGTCAGTGTTTTGTCAAGTATCTCTCCTTGACGGAGCATGGTTTCATCAGCTAATCTGAGTAACAATTTACGAAACTGTGCAGCCCTGAATTTTTTACCTCTAGGGCCACCGAACTGATCTACAAATCCGTCTGAGAACATATAAACCATATCCCCTTTTTCTAGTTGGATCTTGTGATTGGTGAATTTCTGATAATCGCCTAACCAAACCCCGATTGGCCACTTATCACCTTTCGTTTCTTCAAGTACTGGCGAATTGGCATTATTGCGAATAAGATAGAGCGGATTATAGGCTCCTGCATACTCAAGTGTGAGGCCCTCCATATCAATTTTACACAAAGCGGCATCCATTCCATCTTTTACTTCTCTTTTCTCTTCGTCCTCAGTCAAATCGCCTAAATGAAAACCTTTTTGTTGTTTCAATGCCTTGATTATTTCCTCCCTTAGCACATTTAGCACCTTCGCTGGCTGGGTGATTTTCTTCACATTAACGATCTCATTGAGTAGTGAATTACCTATCATACTCATAAAAGCCCCAGGAACCCCATGTCCGGTGCARTCACAGGCTGCAACCAAGGTAAACTTACTTTGGGCGGACATCCAGTAAAAATCACCACTTACAATATCTTTTGGCTTATAAAGAATGAAGGWATCAGGAAACCGTTTCTGAAAATTCTCCCTAAGTGGTAAGATAGCTTCCTGAATCTGCTTGGCATATTTGATACTGGAGGTAATATCCTGGTTCTTCTCCTTCACCAATTCCTCAGCAAGTTTGCGTTGGGTGATGTCTGTATTTATATCTACCAACCTTCTAAACGTTCCATTGGTATCAAAGATGGGCGTGAGSGTCGATTGCACCCAGAACTCCTCTCCCGTTATCTTCTTCTGCCGGGTTTCATATACYACCGACTTTTTCTCTGTAATACATTGTTCTACCAAGTCTTTGATCGCATCATTACTRCTGGTACCGATCAACGTATTGCCATATTCCTCCYTGAACCCCTCCAATGTGTAACCACTGAGTTTCGTAAACCCTTCATTGGCCCATTCAAACTCGGTCTTTTCATTCATAATGATCACCGCATTGTCTGTTTCACTGGCAACAATCGATAACTTCTCGAGCTCACTGTTAGACTCAGCAAGCTTGACGTTGATGTCTTCTAATTCTTCTTTCTGGTTGACCACTTCCTGAGTTCTCAATTTGACCTGATGCTCCAACACACGCTTACTGCTCTCCAGCGCCCTCACCCTTGCTTTGTAAACCAGATAAATGATGCTCAAAATGCTGATAATGATCAATGCATAAAATAAATTAGTCTTCCAAAAGGGTGGCAAAATATCAATTTCGATACTGGCCAATTCCTTATTCCAGATGCCATCTGAGTTGGTCCCGCGCACTTTAAATACATAATGGCCAGGGTCAAGATTGGTGTACGTGGTGAAGCGCTTAATATCCATCGGCGACCAATCATCATTAAAGCCTTCCATTTTGTACTGATACAGATTGCGTGCTGGATTGGTAAAGTCAAACGAAGAGAACTCAAACGAAACGATATTCTGATCATAATCCAAGGTGAGCTGTTGTAGCTGAGACGTTTCCAATTCATTCTCAATGGGTKTATTGAGYACTTTTATATCCGTAATTTYGATGGGAGGCTCGTATGAATTGATTGGAATTCGAGTGGGACTGAAACGATTTACACCTCGYGGCCCACCAAAATACATTTCTCCMGAWATCGTCCTGGTACAGGCGTTGTTGTTGTACTCATAATCYTGCAGRCCATCGTAGATGTCGTAATTGGTAAACGACATGGTRCTGGTGTCCARCTCWGAAATYCCTCKATTSGTRCTGATCCAMAGRTGTCCTTTCRCATCTTCMAGWATGCTATAGATRAAGGAGTTCGGCAWRCCGTCYTTTTCATCATAACAGGCGAAGGTATCWGAAGACTCATTTAATTTACACAAGCCTTTTTGTGTCCCGACCCACAATACGCCTCTTGAATCAACATACAGCGTCCTGATGCCGCTATGACTGAGGGAGCCTTCCTTGCGGTTATCCTTGCGATAGTGTTTGAATTTCTCCGCTTTCGGGTTCATTTTATTCAGGCCGTCATCCGTTGCAACCCATATGCTCCCCCTGCGATCCTGTGTTATTCTCCAAATGGTGTTATCAGATATGGAAGTATTGTCATCCCCGTGCTTCAGATAGCGCTTGAAAGTTCCTGATTTCTTATCAAGCCTATTCAGCCCCTTATCTGTTCCGACCCACAATACCCCATCGGCATCCTCGAACAAACTTCGAACAGTATTTTGCGAGATGGATTTAGGATTCTTTGCATCATGCGAGAAATACGCGAATTGTTCGGTTTCAATATCATATCGATTGAGCCCAGAATTCGTCCCGATCCATAGAATATTTTCTTTATCTACCAGCAATGACCAAACATTGTCTCCATTGGGTGTCAAGCCAGGTTTATTTGGATCATAGGGATAGTGTACAAATTCCTCCTGATCAGGCAAAAACTTATTTAATCCACCGACCAGCGTGCCCATCCAAACATGGCCATCATGATCTTCAGCAATGGCTCTAACATAATTCTGACTGATGCTCGTAGGGTCGTTGAACTTCTTCTTGTACCAGGCAAATTTCCGAGGTTTAAGATCCACTTTATTCAGTCCACTTCCCATTGTACCAATCCACAGGTTCCCGGATTTATCTTTAAAAAGTGCCCGGATAAAATGATCATTGATACCCGATACATTGTTCAGGTCCTTTTTAAAACTCACATATTCCTCCGTGAAAATATTGAATCGAACCAGTTCCATATCTGTACCCATCCACAAGGTTCCGTATTCATCTTCAATGATTCCCCTGATTGTATTCCCGCTGTAGATGTTAATTAAACTATAGTTGGTCTGGGAATTGGACTTTTTATCCTCTTCGGATATGCCCTTTTTAAAGTAAAAGGTCTTGAAGTTGTCCCCTTTGCTGTTGTACTTGTTCAAACCATCAACCGTCCCGATCCAAATCGTTTGTTTAATGTCTTGGTAAATGTCCAGGACAATATTGTTACTCAGACTCTTTGGTTTATCATTATTCTCTTGATAAATATCCACTTGTTGATTGGTGGGATTGTATTTTATCAAACCAGACGTTGTTCCAAACCAAAACACACCTTGTATATCTTCAAACACCTTTAGGACGGTAAGATTATTGAGCGCAACGAGCGCTGGATGATCCTCCAGAAAAGCTACATTTTGTGAATTTTTAGTATCAATAACCGTTACTCCTTTATCAGTTCCTACCCAAAGCATTCCACGCTTATCCTGGTTCAGTGACCAAATGGTGTTGCTGACAATCATTGGATGCTCATCATTTTTTAAAAAGCGGGTAAATTGACCGGTCTTGCTGTCGTATTCATTGAGGCCGTTGCTCAATGTTCCCACCCAAACATTGCCCTTCTTGCCAATCGCTAATGCGGTGATAAAATTATCGGAAAGAGATTTGGGATCATTCTCCACAGATTTGAAGATTTTAAAGCTGTATCCATCATACCGATTCAGGCCATCAGGAGTGCCAAACCAAAGAAAACCAGTGTTGTCTTGCTCAATGGTCATGATGGGGTTCATGGAAAGGCCGTCCTTCATAGATAGATGGTCGAATGTCACTTCCTTGCGCTGGCCAAATCCATCAAAATGAAATAGAAGTAGGAAAACAGCAAACATGCACGCGTACTGCCTAATCTCTGGCACCGTCTTGCATATGGAGACCATTTTAATCATATCCAAAGTGACATTTGCCACCACTCAAAATAATATCGTAACAAACACCGTAAATCTACAAGATTCCATCTAAGTAGGCCCTAAGAACATTTTAATGTATGTCGTTCTCTGATAAATCTGTATATAAATGGTGCTATTTATCAAATTAATATATATTTTTGCACCCGCTTAACGATCAGATAACAACTAATAAATTACAGTCATGACTTCAGCTGACGATCCAACAGACAAAAAAGACGAACAGGAGAACGAAGGCCAATCTGCCGGTGCAGAAGCTACTAACGACGCTCCTAAAGAGAAGGTAGAGGCAAAAGTTGAAACCTCGAAGGAAGAGAAGACTGATGTTCCTGCTGAAGCACCAGTTGCAGAAGAAAAAGCTGTAGCCCCAACCCCACCGGTCAAAGAGGAAAAAGCAGCTGCACCCGCAGAAGCGAAAACAAAACAGGAAGCGCCTGCTGCTGAAAGTACACCTGAGGAACCAGTAGAAGAGAAGGATATATACTCAGTTTCATTGGAGAACGGCCATGTTCAAATCAATCAAGGAGGTGTCAAACATGCTGAATTTGGTACGGGTGACACCATCACTGTTCACTATAAGATTAAGGAAGGTGACAAGGAGCGTATCCAGCTGTTCAAGGGAGTTGTTCTTCAGCGAAAAGGATCGGGAAGTACTGAAACCGTAACGATTAGAAAAGTATCCGGAGGAATTGGCGTTGAGAGAATCTTGCCGGTCAACTCTCCATATATTGACAAAATTGAAGTCAATAAGCACGGTAAAGTAAGACGTGCACGAATCTTCTATCTGAGAAACCTTAAAGGTAAAAGGGCTCGAATTACAGAAAGGAAGTCGTAATTCAAAATACTACTTAAAAGAAATCCTGTCCTTTTACTTGAGGGACAGGATTTTTTTTTGAGATACCATGAATATTCTCCGAATATTACTCAAAGAAGGGCTGGTTATTTTTCTGCTATTCAATTTGGGTAGACTCCTGTTCCTTCTTGGGTATGGATCAGTGGACTCGGTTTCGGATGTTTTGGCTGTATTCTCACATGCGTTTCGACTGGACCTTGCAACGATCTCTATGTGCCTGGTTCCTTTTTTCCTTTCAATTCTTCTGCGTCCTCTACTGCAAGGGAAAATCACCTTTATTATTGCTAAGTATGCAAGTATTCTATTGGTGGCGATATTAAGCTTGATGTATGCAGGTGAAATAATTACCTACCATGAATGGGGTGCCAAGTTGAACTACAAGATATTCATTCACTTAAGTAATCCCTCGGAGGTCCTTAAAACCGGAAGTATCGGGCAAATGCTCCTTTTTAGTGGTATCGTTGGTGTGATACTTACTGTGTATGGCCTTATTAGAAAGAGTGCCTTTCTAGGGTTCGGGCAGCTTAGGGATTCGATCATGACTCCGATTGAAGTTCCCAAAAATATCATCCTGACCATGCTGAGTTATGTGCTCATTGCACCGCTCCTTGTAATCGTTATGAGGGGAGGTATTCAGCCGATTCCCATAAATCTTAGCACGGCTTACTTCACTTCCAATATGGCACTCAATGACGCTGCGGTGAATTCGCTTTGGAATCTTGGATTTAGCGTGAGCGAAAACTTATCCAATTTTAATGACCAAAACCCCTTTAAAGTTGTAGAGGATTCAAAAGCAAAGGAGGTAGTGGCCAAAATTTACCAACCTTTACAAGTTCAGAACACCGATGATTCGCTGGGCAATCTGGGGCCGTCAAGCCTGTTTAAGATGGATCGTCCCAATGTTGTGTTAATTATTATGGAGAGCTGGTCGGCCAATGTCATCAGTAGTATGAATGGGCCGAGCGATGTGACGCCCAATTTTGATCAATTGGTCAAAGAAGGGGTTTTATTCACTGATTTTTATGCAAGTGGGTATACTTCGGACCTGGCCATGCCCGCCATATTCAGCAGTTTCCATGCGTTGCCGGTGGCGTCCATTGTTACGCAACCCTCCAAAGTAAAGCACTTGCCCAGCCTTGCCCGGGAACTTAACAACAACGGATATTCCACCTCTTTCTATTACGGCGGGCAATTGCATTATGGCAATATCAAGAGTTACCTGATGTTACAAGATTTTGATGAGATAATTGAGGAAGCCGATCTCAACTCCGATTTACCAAGGGGCCGTTTGGGGGTACATGATGAGTTTGTATTCGACCTGCACCAGAAGGAGCTGGCAAAAATTGCCCAACAGCCCCCGTTCTTCTCCACGATATTCTCATTGAGCTCCCATCCTCCTTATGACATGCCCATGAAATCCATGAAAAAATATGGGACGGAGCACGACGAATACCTGAACTCGGTTCACTATGCTGACAGCTGTCTTGGAGTGTACCTCTCAGCGCTTTCAGAACTTCCAAGCTACCACTCAACGGTATTTATGATCACTGGAGATCACGGGTTTTACGCTCCTGAAAGTGGTGATAAATTCAGCATGCAGTTCAACAATATTCCACTGCTTATTTTCGGAGCGGCCCTAAAGGATAGCATCAGAGGAACCCAAGTATCCAAATTGTGCTCTCAGGTCGATTTGGCCCCTACCCTCTTAGCTCAGCTCAACATACCTTTTGAGGATTTCACGTGGGGTAAGAACGTCCTGGACCCCACCACTCCAGAGTTTGCATATTATTCCGGACCCAATTCCATTTCATGGATCAGGCCATATGGATACTTTGCTTATGAAAACCGCTTTGAGCGATATATGCATTTGGAACTGACCGATTCACTGCGTAAGGAGGAATTGATTCAGGAAGGCAAAGTATACGCCCAGCGTGTGTTCCAGGAGTATATGGACTATTAGTGTCGTAGTTTGGTATCTTTATTTGCAGGAAGTAGAGGTTTGGCTAGAGCACTACCTTACACTGCAAGCCCTTTCACGAGATCACACATGGTCTTGAAAATTATCCATAGGATTGCAGAAATGATTGTAGATATATTCGAACGTGACTGGGAAACAGCGGCGGCAAAACTCGAGATCTACCAGTATACTACCTAACCCAGCATTGAAACACTGTTAATTCCTTGTATTTCATATATTTGACTAGGCAKTCATAATCGGAGGAATTAACCYGATTSGCTTAGACGTAAGTTGGTGTCCATTCATAAAATAAGCATGGGTAAATTAATAATAGGGTTGTTGCTTCTGAACATGTGTAGCTCATGTAACACTCAKACTGGAGGGTGTGAAGAACTGGAGGCGCAAKRCACAGAGCTGGAAAGCGCCCTTTTRATAACTCAAGGGGTTTTCATCACTACACACAGCACCTTCTAGCCCCTGGAATCAATGCGAAAACCCATTATGGCTTGAAACTATGGAACGACCTGGACAAGCTAGATTCCCTTGCTCKTGAACAAAATAAACTRGAACTWAACGTTTGGCGGGTTGAAGATGACGCGGGTACGATTGCCGAGCTRCATATAGAAWCTRTTAAATATGGGATCTCTTGGAATATCGAAGTAGACTCCACGTTGAATAGTATACAAGACTGAAGATCATGCAACTGCAGTGATCCAACTCCAAAAAGACATGCGAACTGTTTCACTTACGTCTATAATTTCGATTCAGCTTGCATTTTCACGATTCTCCTGGCGTCTTATCCTCCATCAATTCCAACAATTAAAAGTCAAGAGAAGAACTGACGCTGTAGGATCGTCAAATAAAATTCATAAAACTATCAAGTATGAAGATTCAAAACGTTAGTCAAAAATTAATCAGCTCGCATCTTATTTCCGGTAAGATGAATCCCGGGAGCGAAATCGCATTAAAAATTGATCAGGTATTAGTGCAAGATGCCACAGGTACGTTGGTAATGCTGGAATTGGAAGCATTTAACTTAAATAAAATCAAATCAGAGATTGCAGTGCAGTATGTGGACCACAACCTACTTCAAACGGATTATAAGAATATGGACGACCATATCTTTTTACAGTCAGCCGCGACACGCTTTGGATACTGGTTTAGCAGGTCAGGAAACGGAATTAGCCATGTTGTACATATGGAGCGGTTTGGTCAGCCGGGAAAAACCCTATTAGGCTCGGACAGTCACACTCCTGCTGGTGGTGGTATTGGAATGCTTGCGATCGGGACCGGAGGTTTGGATGTGGCCCTCGCTTCTGCAGGTGAACCTTATTATGTTAAAATGCCAAAAGTTATGGGCGTCAAGCTCACTGGAAAGCTGCCAGATTGGGTAAGTGCTAAGGACATAGTTTTAGAAATGCTTCGAAGGTATGACGTGACCGGAGGACGTGGATATATCTTAGAATATTATGGACCCGGGCTGAAATATCTGAGTGCCTGGGACCGTCATGTTATCACTAATATGGGAACAGAGTTAGGTGCTACGACTTCTGTCTTTCCTTCGGATGAAATCACCCGTGAATTTCTCCGAAAAGAAGGAAGAGAAGATCAGTGGATTAAMTTGGCMGCCGATGAAGGAGCATCCTACGATCATTACGAAGAAATAAATTTAKCTGAGCTGGAACCWTTAATTGCACTACCCAGTAGCCCGGGKAAMGTTGTCCCRGTRCAAGARGTTAGCGGATTAAAAGTAGGACAAGTTGTTATTGGCTCTTCCGCYAAYCCCGGATTGCGTGATTTTTGGATARCMTCTCAAATTGTAAAAGGAAAAGTKATTCCGCCCCATCTTTCTTTCGATGTYAATCCCTCTTCCCGYCAGGTGTTGGAAAATTTGATGGAAATGCAWGCTCTCGGACCTYTGATTGCCTCGGGGGCACGACTTCATCAGTCTGGTTGTATGGGATGTATTGGTATGGGCCAAGCACCTGCRACCAATACGATCAGCTTGCGAACTATGCCYCGTAATTTYCCWGGACGTTCAGGAACACTTGATGACAAAGTCTATCTATGTAGCCCKGAAACCGCWGCRGCGGCYGCACTWACGGGAAAAATCACTGATCCAAGAGAACTCAGCACGCTCCTGAATATTACGTATCCAAAATGGACAGAACCTGCCCATATCAWGACAAATAAGCATATGCTAATTGCTCCTGATGTAGAATCTCCTGAATTAATCAAGGGGCCGAACATTAAAACACTTCCTGATTTTGAAGAGCTCCCCGATGAGCTGGAAATCCCTATCCTATTGAAAATGAACGACAACATTTCTACTGATGGAATACTAAAAGCAGGTAGCGATGTACTACCATTACGTTCAAATATTCCAGAGATAAGTAAGTATACTTATTATGTCATTGATCAAAGTTTCTATGATCGAGCCATTCAAAATCAAAAAAACTATAAGGGCTTCTGTATAATAGCTGGCGAGAATTACGCCCAGGGTTCAAGCAGAGAGCATGCGGCGTTGGCACCCAGGTATCTAGGACAAAAGTTTGCTATTGCCAAATCCTATGCTCGTATCGGCTGGCAGAACCTGATCAATTTTGGTATCGTTCCTTTTGAATTTATAAATGCAGTTGACTGGGACAAACTAGAACAAGGTGATATATTACTGATAGATAACCTTAGGGAAACCATCAAAAAAAGAGATTCAATAACGGCTACCTTAGTTGGAAAAGATATTGAAATTCCGCTTACACTCAACCTCAGTGAAAGACAAGTTGAAATCATCTTAAAAGGTGGAGTTATTAATTATATAAAGCAAAGGTGATGTATAATTCGGCTGTTATTCGGGGTATTTTTGTTCCAATAAGTTAAGATCTAAACCTGTTCTATAATTGTGTAGGTGACTCCGCCGCTAGTTAGTGGCGGAGCCACCTACTCGATTCTCTGCTGGCCTTTTTTGCCATTATATTTCCATGAAAGTATCCTTTTTCAACCTTATTTGTATAGGGCATCATTAAAGTTATTTTGCCGTTTTTCATCCATGCCTTTCCAACTACAAGGGTTTCCAACTGCTGAAATTTTATTTAAATGAACATTATTACCTGATTTATCTGTTCTAAGGTATCTAAAATCACCATTCATACCGTTTTTATGAGAAGTGCA
>JAESRW010000228.1 GCA_016764395.1 Flavobacteriales bacterium | reverse complement strand
TGCCTGTTAGCGCGATTCTGAATTTATTTTTTAAAGTAGTCTTCATAATTAGGTGTGTTGAAGAGAAATGAAATGGTCCTTTACTTGAGTTTTATTATTAAGGCCGATTTATACAAGGCACCATCAGCTCCGGTAACTTGTAGTAAATACTGCCCCTGGCCATAATGCTGCATGGCCATTTTGAAAGCTGAGGTATTCTTAATGGTTTCGGTCATTACTATCTTCCCAGTATTATCGGTAAGAACAAGTGTGAACTGTGTTTCCTGAGGAGCAGGCAACTTACCAATAAAGTTCATTTCGATATTGATAAAATCTGTAGCTGGATTTGGAAACACCGAAATATCAAAGCCCAATTCTTCGTGCTCCTCCACGGAGATTATTTCAAAATGACTCTGGTGAAATCCCTGCGTGACTGCTGCATTTGTACCTGAAACTGATTCACTCACCGGCTCCCCTATTGTCCAGCTAAGCCCCCCGCTCCCATTCGCCGTGTCGCCACCACCCGATGATACAACCTCTGGAGTAATGGATTGAGCAGTAGCGGTAGCCACGCATGCAAGTGTGAAGAGAATAAGTAGTTGCGCTTTCATGATAGTTCCAAATAAAATGTCGTTTGTATAATTTGTCATTTCGACCGAAGCGAAGCGGAGGGAGAAATGACAATTTTACCTATCCGTATTCCAATCAAGCAATCAATCCTTCAAACATCGTATGCATAGGCCGTACGACTTATTGATGGTATTTCTATAAATCCTATCTTCTGCATCCATAACTCCCCTTGCCCAAGCCTGTGTGCCGTTGTCGGTTGATGTCCAGAAATATCCGAACTGCGGGCTATAAAAGTCTCCGTCCGACTTGCGGTATCCTACGCCGCTGGCCTCAAAGCTCGCACTTCCTCCCAGCTTAATCTTTGTTCCCTCATCGGTTCCACGCCAGTTGAGGAGATCAGCTATTGTCGAAGGCATGCCCAAAGAAATTTCCATGGCCTTCCATTCGTTATCAGCGGGAATGTGCCATCCCAAAGGACAGATACCTTGTGCTCCTTCAGTAGTTACATAGTTCATTGCCTCACCCCATTGATACAGGCCACCGACATCTATACAAGCTGAATCATAATCTGCAAAACAATACTTTTCAATCATTGAATTATCAAACTGGTTGTCGTCGGGACCATTGCTGTTGATAAAGCTTCCATAGTTAAGGTTGGCGGCCATCCAACATTGCGTGCCGATTGTAACCGTTGAGTAGGTCTTGCCATCCCTGGTATCGGTAAGCGTGGTTCCGCATGGAAAACCAGCCACTGTGATTGTGAGTTCCTCTCCAAAATAGAAAGTTGCACCCTGAGCCAAATAAGCCCTCAGATACCACTTACCAGGTTCCAAAGGAGGCAACTTGCTCTGATAGGCACCCGCAGTAGCTACAGATCCGAAAGCAGTAAAATTATCAGCTGGTGTTGGCTTGGGAGCAAGTGACCAGCAATGGCCATGATCCGTTATTTCGCCTTCTCCTAAATCCAGTATGGTACCATTGGCCGTTACAGAATTATCTGAATTGAGCACCACGCCATCCGTTTTAACAGCGGCTTGCTTTTTAAGATCAAGCTTTTTGCAGGAAACAATAACAACCAGCGCCAACAATACCCAGATTCCATATAGAAAAGATCTATTGCCAGAAAGACTTCGCATGCGTTATCAGGATAAGGATCAGGCAAAAGTAAGCATTTGAACCAAAAAAAACCCTGATTTTTAAAATGGCCATATTCGGAGATCACCTGTTAAATTAAAACTGAGTTCCGGCTCTAAACGCACGGACAGCTCACGGCTAAAATTTCCGCAAATTCCAGAATGATTGACGAATTGGCCACTCAATGGATTGCGCGTATTGGAATTCAAGCACAAACCCAACAATTGCGTACAATAAATAAATTCTGTTTGCATTTATCTATTTGAACGGTCTTCAATTATTTCTTTATTTCGCTCTGTGAAATCTACTATTCTTCTCTGCTCCTTCGTGTTAATTGGATTGCTGTTCAGCTGTGCCCAGCGTGCCTCTAATGAAATTGACGCGGATCAAGAACCAGTAGTGATTGCAGGAGAAACAGCGGAAAAGATAACAATTGCCGCTGCGGCCAACTTAAGGTTTGCCCTGGATGCTATTGAGCTCGACTTTGAGAAAAACAACCCCATTGATCTGGAGATCATCATTGCGTCTTCTGGAAAGCTTTATTCTCAAATATCCAACGGTGCCCCATTTGACATTTTCATGTCCGCGAATATGAAGTATCCGTTAAGCTTATTCCACAACAAGCTAACTGCCGAAAAACCTATCGTGCACGCATTGGGCTCGCTCATTATGTGGACCACAAAGGACCTTGATTTGTCAGATGGGTTAAATCGTCTTTTGGAAGATGACATTAAAAAAATCGCCATTGCAAGCGACAAAAATGCGCCATATGGGTCGGCTGCAGTGGAAGCTTTAAAGTCTGCCAAGCTGTACGATAAAATAGCCTCCAAACTCATTTATGGAGAGAGCGTTTCTCAAGTTAACCAGTACGTGTCTAGTGAAAGCGTGGATGTGGGGCTCACCAACAAAAGTGTGATCTTTGGAAAGCTTGAGGACGRAGGTGTCTGGAAAGATGTCGATCACTCTCTGTACCATCAACTTGAACAGGGTATTGTTGTTACCAATTATGGCCAGGTACACCACCCTAAGGAGAGTCAAGTTTTCTTAAACTACTTGTTCACTCCTTCCGCCCAGAAGATCTTAGCGAATTACGGATATCTTGCGCCACAACCTTGAGCAAACCTGCAGTAGCGATTCGTATATTCGCATTTATTCGCAACCTGACTACCGGTAAGCAGGTACGAAAATCGCTGGACTGACCGGGCCATTTACAAGAACGCATACTAAATCATGGATTGGAGTCCCATTCTGATCACTTTTAAGCTCGCTCTCATCACTACGCTAGCTTTGTTTATCGTGGGTGTTCCGCTTGCCTATTGGCTCTCAACGGGCCGATTTCGATTCAAGCCTGCCATGGAGGCTTTGGTGACCATGCCTCTGGTACTTCCGCCCTCAGTGCTTGGATTTTATTTGTTGGTCGCCTTTGGACCCAAGTACTTTTTTGGAAACTTCCTTAACGAGTATTTGAACATTAACCTGCTTTTCACWTTTGAAGGATTGGTSGTCGCCTCCATGATCTATAGCCTGCCMTTTATGGTCCAGCCNATYCARTCRGCTTTGGAGAATTTACCCAGTTCTTTGAAGGAATCYTCAAAACTTTTGGGYAAATCTCACTATGTAACTTTAACAAAAGTGCTGCTACCCAATATCAAGACCTCTATTCTTACAAGTATCGTCCTCACCTTCACCCACACTGTTGGTGAGTTCGGCGTTGTTTTGATGATCGGCGGTAGTATTCCAGGTGAGACCAAACTGGCCTCTATCGCCATTTATGAGGAAGTTGAAGCATTAAATTATGAAGCAGCCCATGTGTATTCGCTCATTCTGTTTGCCATTTCATTTACGATTCTAGTGTTGGTGTACAGCATCAATAAGAGGGCGATTAAAGTAATTTAACTGTAGCTCATGTTAAACGCCAGCCTACATAAAGAAATAGACACCGCCCATGGGAAGATTGAACTAAGCGTAGACTTCGCGTTGAAGAAGGGTGCAGTAACTAGTATTTACGGAGACTCTGGCGTTGGCAAAACAATGATTTTACGCATGTTGGCTGGATTGACCACTCCTGATGGAGGGACGGTGAAACTCAACGATATTTATTGGTTTGGTGGGCCAACAAGGAGCAACTTATCACTTGAAAAACGGAAGGTGGGTTTTGTGTTTCAGGATTACGGTTTGTTTCCCAATATGAGCATCGAAGAAAATTTGAAGTTCGCAGTGGCTAAAGGTGAGGAATCCTTTATACAAACGTACATGGATGCGTTTGGTTTAACTGTTCTAAAAAACAGAAGGCCAGGGCAACTGTCGGGAGGACAAAAGCAGCGAACTGCCATCGCGCGTGCTCTGATCTGTAAGCCGAAGGTGCTGTTATTGGACGAGCCGTTTACCGCTCAGGATAAACAAATGAGTGCTGTTGTTGGGCAACAAATTAAACAGTTCACAAAAGAGCAGCATTGCGTGACCGTCCTGGTTACGCATGATATTGCTGCAACTCTAAAGATGTCTTCCTACATCTACGAGATTCGCAACGGGAGCATTGCACAAGAAGGTACGTTTGAGGAAGTTTTTTTGGGTGGATCCCAAAATGAGAGACAGGGCCTTCATGGTATTATTGCGGATAAGCAAGGCAAAGATGGACGGGAGTGGGTATTTGTTCTGGTGAATGAGCAAATATTGGAAATAAAGCTGAACGGTGAGGTATTGGAGATTGGGGATGAAGTGTATCTTCAGGTGGAGCAAGAATCGGGAAGAGTGAGTTTGAAGAAGCTTTAGGTGGGCATGTATTGTGCACGCTTARGGAGATTTCTYCCGATGGTCGAAATGACARCGTTGGCWGGATACTGAGGTGSTAGGGAWGCARTGATSAATACMYAGSYTTAATTGCACTTCATCTTGATGACGTCGTAGGCRTCRAAGTARCCTAGTTCGGCGGATTTRCTCCAATCCTTACAGGCTTCCTTCTTTTTGCCTGCGGAGAAATTCGCATTTCCCCGRGCGTAATAGGCTTCAAAGTCCTTGGCATTSAAYKRTATTACTTTGGYAAAATCCCCRATGGAAGCGTCRTAATYCCCCAAGTTRAAATAGGTTARCCCCCGGTTAAAATARGCRTCWGAGAAATCKGGRTCCAGTTTCACKGCWCGATCAAAATCCGCAATAGCGCCTTGATAGTCGGACATACGCSCTTTTAGTTTACCCCTGCCCTTGTATRCTTTTTCTGATTCAGGATCGAGCTCTATGGCTTTATTGAAATTCCGCATGGCTTCTTTTTCATCATCCTTGCCCATGTAGCATAATGCATAATAAAGAAAGATCTCACTATTCGCTGGCTCCACCTCAGCCGCTTTGTTTAGACTGACAATTGCCCCACCATAGTTTCCGGTGTGATAAATATCAATGGCTTTTTGAAGATCCGCATTTACGCCACTAGAATCGGTTCGGGCAAAGAGGGATACCTGAGACAGTAACATTATGCATACAAGGGCAATTCTCATAGGGAACTATTATTTGACAAATGGTTCAGACATTGAGACCAAAGCAGTAAATGCAACAAGGCACCAGCAGCGTCCCCTTCTATTGACCACTATTCTTGAAGTTAATATCCTCAATCTTTTTACCTTCTTTAAAGAGCATGCCATACGCTTTCGCTCCATTTGGTTCGAAATAGGTCCATTTGCCCGTTTTTACACCGTTTTTATAGTATCCAATTACCGATTGAGAACCATGCTCATACCATTCCAACCACTTGCCATTTGGCCTGCCATTAATGTATCCTTGTTCCTGATATTTATTCCCATCTTCAAAAAAGTAGGTCCAGTTGCCGTGTTTGAGGTTTTTGGAATAGGCACCTTGCTCTTTGAGCTGTCCTTGACCTTCACTGCAGGGCATTCGACATATATACCAGGAAGACCATGCCCCGTCCAGGAGTCCGTCTTTGTAGTTTCCCACCGACTCTGGGGCGCCATCTTCATGCCATCGACTCCATGATCCGTGTTTAACGTTCAGTTTGAAGCTATTGTCGTAACGTAGCTTTCCATTCATGTACCATCCTTTCCAATTCCCATCAATTTTGCCCATGGTGAAAGTTCCCTCGTCTTTCTTTGCTCCAATCCCCCCCCTGCAGGGTTTTTTACATTCATACCAGGATTTCCAGACGCCATGTTCCTTGCCATCGGTGTATTCGCCTTCGTGCTCTACCATCCCATTTTCATAATAAATGGTCCATAACCCGGATCTTTTACCGTTTACATAGGTTCCATTTCTTAGCTTTTTGCCGTTATTGTACCAATAGATCCATTCCCCTTCCTGCACTCCCAGCTCGAAATTTCCCTGGCTGCCTTTACCGCCATTCTCATGATGGAAGGTCCATTGGCCCTGCTGCTTTCCTTCTATCATCTCACCTTCCATATCCTTATTTCCATCCTCTAGAAACCACACACAGTTGCCGTGAGGTTGATCCTTCTTATAGGCACCTTCAAATTCCAGCTGCCCATTGTCAAACCAGGATTTGGAATCTCCATTAAGCACCCCTTTGTCATAGATCACTTGCTTTTGTAACTTAGCATTGGGGTGCCAATATTGCCATAACCCGTCATTCATCCGGTCCTTAACGCTGCCCTCTTTTTCCTTAGCTCCATTTTGGTACCAGCTAATACACAAGCCCTCCACCAGGTTCAGTTCACTCCACTTCTTTCCATTTCGGTACCAGTATTTCCACAAACCGATCTTCTCCCCTTCCCCGTAAGTACCGACTGACCATGTTGTTCCGTTATCATACCAGGCAGTCCATTCCCCGGTTCGGACTCCATTGAGCGTATCCCCCTGCTCTCTTTTTTGACCTTCGGGCCATGTTGATGTAAAGTTTTGAGCTATCGCGGTACTCCCAAGAAAAACCTGAAGGTATAGCACCAGTAGTGGAGCACCTATTACATGTCCTATTTTATTGCTTAGATAATTACTCGCCATCATTCCTATTCTCCAAGGAGTCCAAATGATTCAAACATACGTTTTTGATCATTCCAAATCTCCAAATCCTCATCCGTATCAGGACAGTAAGTCATTTCGATTATATAAAGCTTATTCGATTCTTCAATCATCCTAACCCAGCGGTGAATTCGAAAATCCTTAGTTTCACCGGCAAAGCGTGCCTTTTGAAAATCCAAGGAAGATGTGAACAACATCATTTTTTCATTGGCAATAATCTTTTCGGCGTTGCTGGACAGGTTAATGGTATTCTTCAAAAAGTAATTGGCCAACGACATTGTTTCCTCGTCCAACGGAGCTTTAGATTTATCCAATACCGTAATGTTAAAGTAATTAACAAATGATAAATCCACATAATTTGGTGCCTCTGCCTTTAGCGTATCTTTGGAGTCACCTAAACTGTCAGGTTCGTCTGTGCTCTGTGGAGGAAGCAAACTCATCAATGGTGTCCGAAATTCAGGACTGATTTGAATTATAATTGGTTCCCCATATTCAAAGATGGTTGAGGTACTCATTTGCAACATCATTCCAAATGAACTATTTAGAATCGTTTTGTTCATGCAYARKATCATYTCATCATAWGGCCGAACRCTGATATCCTTAAARAYACAWGCGAGKGMYTCCYGATAAGGATTCCACTTGATAAACGATTCAACATTCGTTTTACCAGTTTCCAGGCCCGCCTGTTCTAAATACGCCCTCAGGCCATTTCKAAYCTTKGCCTTCTGCCAGGTTTCAGACTGCGGTAGCGATAAGAAAAATTTATTTTCTGGATCCGAGTAAACTCCATCTGAATCCTGACCTAAATCATCCAAGCCCTTGACGTCTATATTCTCCTTAACCACCAACTTGAAGWCATCCTTGTTAGTCAGAACGATTTGYGGYCCTTTRTAGAATTCGATCATAATGAGCAACATCAACACAATCATGAAAAAGAAGACATACACGTAAACAAGGGTTAAGAACTTAACCTGTGTTAACTTCTTTTTCTTTTTATCAGCCAAAAGATGAATTGAGAGGGCCGCCAAGGCCAAGGCCAATGCAACGATTCCGAATATGTAGATCTTATAGGTCTCCATTAAAAGAAGGTGTCAATCTATTAAGCTAGGCGTGCTTAGATTTGGTGGCTAATATACACAACATGCTACAAATCTCTGACGAATGCTCCACTATTCCCCACACTATAAACGGGAATTGACAATCGCTTGCAGGAGGTTAATAATTTGGCTAATTTATATTTTGGGATGGAGCTGTCCAACACCATTTCGCCAATTTCGAATACCTCCGTTAGTTGTTTGATGGAAGCGTTGCATTTATTGCTCAAGATGAGAATATCAACTTGAATCTTGTCTAACTTGCTACTGCCTCCTACCTCAGCAGGAAATAAAATGCGCGTACYATTGATCACAGAAAATAATCCAGMCGCATTCSCAACCAAWCYTTTTTCGATTAGCGYCATTTTTTGKTCGGCGATACCCAATTGCCGCCAATTGTTCTCTACTGCAAAGGACAGYGCGCGCTCATCWTTAACCARGGAAGAATCCARGGTTAAGGTGGASCTCCAKCCATTGATCAYATCATAGGCACTGTGTTTYGAAATATCATACACAATGAGTTTTGTTTGCTCACTTTGAGCATGTTTCACGAYSACYTGRYTYAAYCCMATKASYAACACCARAGTSAGYGTACTGAAGAGAAAACGCCTGTTACCGGTCTCTATAAAAGCAATGAGCAATCCTATCACSCCATAAATWGCTATCACGGTCAGTTTATCGATTTCAATTCCGTCGGYCACTGCGTAWGGAAGTTGTTCARTCCATCCYACAAACCAGTTAAGGGCCWGCACAACATAGTTAATGCCTGYAGCGAGGGGTTCAGCGAGYATCTCGARAGGACTGATCGCAAAAAGCAGAAGCGCSAGATAGATWACACMTGTTGCCAGAGGMACSACKACCAGGTTGGCAATAAGAAAATAGTTCGGAAATTGATGAAAGTAGTRAAGTGACAGCGGAAARGTWGCAATCTGAGCGGCTAGTGATACRCTTAACARCACCCACACYTTATCCAGGATCCAGTTCTTTGGCTTTAACGAGCCATATATTCTAGGATASAGAAAGACGATWCCCACMACGGCGGTRTACGACAGTAAGAAGCCCACATTAAACARCAAAGAGGGCTGAAAAAGCAGCAGAAAGAAGGCTGAAACACAGAGTGTATTGTAAATATTSGTGTACTTGTTCAKYGACGAACCWATRATYACAAAACTAAACATGGTCGCYGCTCTRGAGACRGATGGSGACATGCCAGTAAGCATKGCATACCCCCACAAYAACAGAATGATGCYAACTGCCTTAATCAAGGGACCCTTCTTYACCTTGTTTAGAAATGAGAGCAAGAAATTCAGYACCAGATAGATGATCCCSACATGGAGTCCTGAGACCGCCAGGATATGAAGCACCCCTGCYTTTGAGTATGCTGACTTTAACTCAGGACTGAGCTCATCCTTATCACCCAAAGTCAGTGCTGAAATTACGGCGTAAGCCTCCTCTGTTAGCCCTAATTTATGAATAGACGCTTGAAGATTATCTTTAAAAACAGTTATTGTATTCAGAAGATCCAACCCTTCATCGCGCCTGAGCGTTTTCCAGCTTTTGGAGGATAGGTAGGCTCGAAAAAACAAATCGGAGCGAGAAAGGTATGCTGCATAATCGAAGGCCCCAGGATTTCGAGGCCCCTGAACTCTTTCAAGGTTTGCATAGGCAAGTAGGCGATCTCCCACCAGCATACGCTGACTGTTCGTGTCCTTTTCAAAATATACCAATGCTTTACCCAAGGTTTTGATCCATCCACGATCTCCAGACACCTGTAGAATATCCACTTCTACCTGAATCGATTTTGCCTTTTCCTTTACTGGGCTAATGACCTGTAACAAGAAGCCCTGTTCCTTGCTAGCGAGATATTTTGAGAAGTGCGCGTCATTAGTCAGACTAGACTGGGAAGTCGACAGTGCCCATGCAAAGGTAAAGAGCGCAAGGTTGAGCAAGAGGCCATACATCCATTGCCGCTGAAATGGTAATGAGGCACGTTTTACAGAACCCAAAACAAGCAGCATCATCCACAATGCGATCGAAACCCACAGTATGTTGGAACCAAAAGGCAGTCCCAATTCAGCCATTAAGATGCCCAGAACAAAAGGTGAGAGTATACGGAGAAAAGGAACGCGGCCCCAGATCATTTTAACAGGAATCGAAGCGAGGCGATATCTATAAGCGCCACATTGGTATAGTAGAAATTAAGGATGTCTTTATAGCTCTTTCCCCTTTCTGCCATTTCCATGGACCCTTCCTGACACAAACCTACTCCATGCCCATAACCCCGCCCTTGAATCAACACCGTACTTCCTTCTACCGAAGTAGAAAAAAAGGCTGATTTCAAACGCCAATCAGTTCGGACATCCTTTAACATAATTTGTTCATTATTTTGAAAATACGGGGCTCTACTGGTTTGGGTGAAGTTCAGTGCCCTTTCTCTACTGCCGGCATCCTCTATCGGGTAACCGTACACTTTTTTAAAATAACCGAGCCATTTATCACTTGCTATTTCACGTTTCCACCGCGCGTTTCTGCGCTCAACACAGTATGGGTCAACTATAGATTTCAGGTACATTTTAGGAAGCATCCAGACGTCCTCTGAATTCACCGTTTGGCCCCCACAGTTCGAATGAAATGAAGCCGTGATGAGTTCCAGTGTTGTATCAATTAGGACCAATCCAGTCGTCAAAATAGCCGCTTTTAAAATTTCACCACTAGCAATGTACGAGAGCCCAGTTAGTGGGTCAGCCTGATCACACCGTCCATAATAAACCTGACAATGGACCTTATCACACAGCTGAAAGTCCTCGTCCTCATGCTTTCTAAAATTACTCAAGGCATAGGTCCTGCAAATGATAGCCTGAACTTTATAAAGCTCAATTCCTTCATTGGTACCCACTTCGGACTTGACAACTCCCGCTACGTACTTGTCGATATTAACTTCAGAGACCACCTTTAATCTATCTTCTAGTACCGATATACTAAGCGCATCATCATATGCCCTTGTGTGGCCATATGGTATAACGGGTTTAAGTTTAAAACTACCCTCTCTCCCCTGAGGCACCAGATGGATACTCGGAAAGTGCCCCAACAATCCATTCAAGGTCTTCAACTCCAGCTCCCCATTCTTCACCGAAACATGCAGAAGATCCTGATTACTGAGCATATATACAACGGAATCCTTGTATTTCAGAGAGTAGGCTCCCGATAGCGGGGTAATAATGATGGTTTTTGATTTTGTTTTGGAGAGCAGTCCAATTTCTACAATAGAGCTCCTACCGTGAGAGACGTGTGAACTCAGTGCAAAAAACAATATAAGAAGTGCAATCAACCGGCGTGTCCTCATCTCACAATATTCTTGCTGATCTGATATTTGACATGGCTTACTCGGGTTGGCTTCACTCTGTGCCTCATACCTATAATCATCTACCCTTTAGATAACCCAACATTAGTTCGGCAGTTTTGGAAGAAGCTCCCGGCCCGCCCAACTTTTCATTCAACAATTTAAAATCTTGCAGCATTTTTTTTCTTCTTTCTCCCTTTAGCAATCCATCCAATTCTCGCTTGAGCATCTCTCTGTTAAAATCACTTTGTATCAGCTCGGCAACCACCTCCCGGTCCATTATCAAGTTCACCAAAGAAATATACTTTGTCTTTATCAACTGCTTGGCGATGATGTATGAGAAGAAGCTTCCTTTGTAACATACCACCAAAGGTATTTTCAAAAGGGCAGTTTGCAACGTAGCTGTGCCTGAAGTTACCAAGGCCACATCAGCACTTCTCAAAATACCCTCTAAGTTATCGAATTGTATGGCAAAATCGGCCCCTAATTTCAGGTGTTGCTCATAAATATCTCTGTTCACCGTTGATACACCTGCAACGACAAATTTGTGATTTGGATAATCATTTTGAAGACTGAGCATCACAGGCAGCATCCTGGATATCTCTTGCTCCCGACTACCTGGGACCAGGGCGATAATTGACTTTTCTCCTGCCTCGACCTCTTGCTTACGATCACCAACAGCGTCAAGCAATGGATGGCCCACAAAGTCAACATCATAGTCATATCCCGCATAGAATTCCCGTTCAAAAGGAAGGATCACAAACATCCTATCCACCGCCTTCTTTATCTGATGAACACGCTTGGGTTTCCAGGCCCAGACTTGGGGAGAAATGTAGTAAAAGACCTTGAGGCTTCTTTTCTTGGCCCACGCTGCCATCCTCAGGTTAAAACCAGGATAGTCCACTAATATGACAACATGAGGATTGTATTCAAGGATGGACCTCTTACAGCTCTTAAAATTTACAAGAATCGTAAAGAGGTTGATCAAAACCTCCCAAAATCCCATAAATGCCAAATCACGGTAATGTTTGAGCAGGGTTCCGCCTTGCGCTTCCATCAAATCTCCACCCCAAAATTGAAAGTCCGCATCGGCGTCCTGAGCCTTTAACGCCTTCATTAAATTGGACGCGTGTAAGTCCCCTGAAGCCTCTCCGACGATGATGAAGTATTTCACGATTTTAAGATGTTACCTGGTTGGTGTGAGGGTGGTTGGTCATTTCTGGTCAGGTTTAGGAATGGTGGGCTCTTGGGATAGTGCAATAATGGAATATTGGGATATTGGGATATTGGGATATTGGGATATTGGGATATTGGGATATTGGGATCGTGGAATATTGGAATGGTGGAATATTGGAATGGTGGAATAATGGAATACTCGAGAATTGGAATGGTGGAATGGTGGAATGGTGGAAGGTTGGAATGGTGGAGTATTGGAATACTGGAATATTGGAATATTGGGATATTGGGATATTGGGATATTGGGATATTGGGATATTGGGATATTGGGATATTGGGATATTGGGATCGTGG
>JAESRW010000318.1 GCA_016764395.1 Flavobacteriales bacterium | reverse complement strand
AATTAAAACTGAAAGGTCAGACAAAGTTGAGCTAGCGTGTATTGCGTTGTCATTGGATAGCAGGCAAAGCTGATTGATGCTATCTCGCAGTGAAATGGCGTGATGTGTAATATCACTAGCCGCCTTCCTTGCTTCTTTGATTGCCCGAGATGACCCTGTATTAAGAGTGAGAGGAAGCGAAGCGAAGAGAGCTAGAAGGTATAGCCACTGCTCTTCAGAGAGTGATTTCCCAAGACGCTTCCATGTTTTCTTTAGATCTACATATTGGATAATACTGTTTAGGTGCTTTTCTTCTTCTCGACCTTCGTAAGCTTCAAGCAAGCGTTCTATAGCTTTCCGAGCGGCAAGCGGAATATTTACTTTGCGGATAGCAGCCAGAAAATATGCATCGGACAGTTTGATGCTTTCGATTTACAATGTTCTGGGAGAAGCAATTTATTCATCACCAATAAATTCAGAGCGGACTGAAATTGATTTGAGCGCCCGGCCAAATGGAGTTTATACCCTTCACATTTTAAGTGCCCAGGAGACCATAATTACGAAAATAATCATCAGCAAATAAATTCTTGGAGCCGTTCAATTTTTCTTGGTTCGAACACTTAGGAGAATGAATTCAAATACTTACAGGCATTCGGACAAAGGCCTTGGGTGATTTGGCGGGATTAAAAATTCAGGGTTCTTCGATCTTGTTGAAAGGCTTGACGTTTCGCGCCAAGGGCACCATAGATCAGAAAGGAGAGGGCGTTCATGTTAGTTTGAAGTTCTCAACCGTTTGGACCTTAAAGATCGTGGCTGTAATCTATCTAATCCTCCCTGTGATGGGTCTATTTGGCGATAAGGTGACGCTTAATGGGAACCCAATGCCCGGTATCTGGGAAAGGCTCGTATTTGCCTCCATCTTCATTGGCATTTTGGGTATTTTAATATTGGCAATCGGCCAATTGAAAAAGGAGTTTATCAGGAAGATAGTCAAGGACCTTAAATTGACTGATACGACGCAGAGAAAGAGTGCGTAACTGTTGCTAATAATTAAGCAATAAAATAGTGCGTTAAGGGCATGCTTTATTATGATTTGGCATACCACTCATTATATTCCAAAATAATCTTATCCCGCTGCAGCATTTTATACCCCTTTTCTTTGTTTTTAATTTTGGAGGCAAGTTCAGCGTAGTCATCTACTAAATTGCTCATTGCTTTTTTAAAACTCATCGCAAAAGCTGGCGCGCTTAGATTAATAAACTTTTGAGCATCGTGCCTTTTTATCAGCATAACTTCCTCGAAATCCGCATCGTTTCGCTCCTTGGTGAATGCTATATGATTTACCACTTTGCCATCATCTTTATGTTCAACCGTGTTGGTCCCCTTAATAGCTGATTCCGATTTTAAAATGTAATAATAGTATACGGAGAGTCCGCCTTCCACGGCTCGGGCAACATATCGCTTGCCGTAATTGGGATCATTTACAAATTGGTATGCCTGCCCATTGATTGTGTATGATTTCAAGTCATCTTTGGTATAAACCTTATTGGATGCCGCACTTCGAAAGTTCACCCGCCTTTGATTATACTGGCGGTTGATCCATTGTATTTCTCCTTCCAGCGTCTCATTGTCATTAGTTGTGACAGATCCTTTGTACCATTGCTCAAAAACGAGTGCTGCAGGTGCGTCAATTGAAACTATTTGTGCATCCAGAGAACCAGATAGAAACAGAAAGGTCAAACTCAATAGTAGTATTCTCATGGCTATTTAACTTATATGGGGTTAGTGTTTGATTGCTTCATCGTTTCCTTGAGATTTTAGGAGCCCAAAGCATATTAAAGGTTTATAAAATTAAGGTACTCTTTGGTTTCTTTTTTATTCTAAAACTATGCCGATTTATTCCCAGCCGATTAGCGGGCCAACCAATGATTTAAATAACCGTTTTAATCACATGTTCCGCAATCTGTACCGCATTGGTAGCCGCACCTTTTCTAAGATTGTCAGACACAATCCAAACATTTACAGCATTCGGGTTGGAGAGGTCTTTGCGGATTCTGCCTACAAACACATCATCTTTTCCTTCCGCATCGATGGGCATGGGGTATTGATTTTTGGCAGGGTCGTCAACAACCGTCACGCCGGCTGTTCTTGCAAGAATTTCTTTGAGCTCAGCAACATCAAAAGGCCTTTCAAATTCAATATTGACAGATTCCGAATGGCCTCCAACCACCGGCACGCGTACGGCCGTAGCGGTGATCGCAATGTTATCGTCGCCAATAATTTTTCTCGTTTCATTGACCAATTTCAATTCCTCGAGGGTGTAGCCATCGTCTGAAAAGACATCACAGTGAGGCAATACATTCATGAAAATGGGGTGCGGATACACCTTTTCAGCCACAGCTCCTTTGATCTCCGCTTCCAGTTGAAGCACGGCATCTTTTCCAGTTCCCGAAACGGATTGATAAGTGGAAATGACCAACCTCTTTATGGGATTGACCCTATGAAGTGGCGCCAAGGTCAGCACCATTTGGATGGTCGAACAATTGGGGTTGGCAATGATCTTGTCCTGGAGCGTCAATGAATCCCCATTGATCTCTGGAACAATGAGCTTGATCGCCGGATCCATTCTCCAGGCTGATGAATTGTCAATGACAAAAGCACCCTTGTCAGCAAAAGAGCGAGCGTATTCTTTGGAGAGTGCCTTTCCCGCTGAAAAGAGGGCAATGTCAATAGGCTTGGTAAGCGCCTCTTCTACCGTAATGACCGTGTGTTTCTCACCACCAAATTCAATTTCCTGCCCTGCGGACTTCTCCGAAGCAACAAGAAACAACGCATCAATGGCTACTTCCCGCTCCGCAAGAACAGTTAACATGGTACGCCCCACAACTCCGGTGGCGCCGACTACCGCTATATTGAATCCCATATCTGGCTGTACAATTTAATAACGGGTCAAAAGTACTATAATTATGGAGTGGTTAGGAGGTGCTTCAAGAATTAGTAGGGTATCTGCGAATTGCGAATTTAAACGAATTTACGAATGGGGAAACAACAAACCAGTAGATTCTGGCAGCCTATATTGTCTTTTGGGTACGTTTCAAAAAACCTGGGCACATGGCAGAACAGCCTTAATGAATCGCCATTCGCATATTCGTATCTTGGATGGGGTGGGCCATTTATAATTCGATGATCAGACATGACTATTGACTTCTGATAAGATCGGCTTATATTTACAGATTCTAACTGTAAGATCATGAAAGTGATAAAACACCTCTTTTGCTTGTTGATAGCTGGGCTTCCGCTCTTGGGAAATGCTCAGGTAGTCGACGATTTTTCTGATGGGGACTTTACCGCTAATCCAGCCTGGAGTGGAGATCTGGCCGACTTTGTTGTCAATACAGGAAACGCCCTTCAAAGTAATGGCAGCCAGGTTGCAACAGACACTTTGGTGCTCACCGTTCCCAATTCAATTATAGATAGCGCTGAATGGCGGTTTTACATGCGTTTGGCTTTCAATCCAACGGCTAGCGGAAATTACGTGAAGGTCTATTTGGTCTCAGACAATGCGGATCTCAAAGGCAGTTTGAATGGTTACTTTTTGAGGATCGGCGAAACGGGATCGAGTGATACACTGGAGTTATATCGCCAAACAGGGTTCACGGAGACAAAAATATTAACCGGATCTACCGCCTTTGGCTCCACCACGGATGTAACAATTCGAGTGACGCGGGACAATTTGGGGAATTGGAATTTATATGCGGACCCCAATGCGGGAATGAACTACAATTTTGAAGGGACAACCTTGGATGCTACGCATGCAACCACCAACTTTTTTGGCGTGTATTGTCGGTACAGCACTTTGAGTAGGTTTGACCAATACTTCTTTGATGACTTTAATATTGGAGCCATGGTGGGTGATACGCTGCCACCACAAATTTTGTCTCTGTCGGGGACATCTTCCACCACGTTAGATGTGTTTTTCTCGGAGGTTGTGGATAAGACAACAGCAGAAACCACCACCAACTATACAGCCAACAATGGAATCGGCAATCCGGTTTCAGCGGTGAGGGATAATATTGATTCAACGGTTGTTCATTTAACTTTTGGGACTCCTTTTGGAAATGGAGTGCTTAATACACTTAGCATAATCAACGTTGAGGATTTATCTGGTAACGCAATAAGTACTACACAAACGGGGACTTTTCTATATTTTATTGCTGTCCAGGCTACGAATAAAGAGGTGCTGATCAATGAAATCTTGGCAGACCCCTCTCCAATAATTGGATTACCAGGCACTGAATTCGTTGAACTTTACAATGCCAGTTCAAATGTTTTTGACCTCGCAGGATGGAATTTCATCAACACCACCTCCAGCAAAACGCTTCCATCGTATTTCTTGTTGCCAGATGCCTACGTGATCCTCTGCGATGAGGATGACACGGCTATGTACAGCCCTTTTGGTGCGGTAATAGGCATCCCGACTTTCAGCTCTTTGACCAACAGTGGTGATAGCCTCACATTGCTGGGCAACAATGGAGCGGTTATCGATATTGTGGTGTATGACGACGCCTGGTACAATGATCACGTAAAAGATGATGGCGGCTGGACACTCGAGCTGATCAACCCTAACCTGTCCTGCAGTTTTGGGAACAATTGGTCCGCATCCAACAATCCAACCGGTGGAACTCCGGGATTTATCAATTCAATTTACGATACGCTACCCGACACGATCTCGCCGGGTGTAACGGGTGCCATGGTATTGTCTCCCACCCAAGTTAGGCTTACGTTCAGCAAGTCTATGGATAGCTTGAGTTTAATGTCAGGAAGCTACACGATCGATAGCAGTAATTTTGTAGTGACAGGTATAGTGCTGAGTGCTACAGATTTCACCACGGTGGACCTCACGTTGAATATGGCCATAGATTCAGGCACCGTTTATACAGTCACTGTCAATGGCGTCTCCGACTGTTCAGGGAATACCGTAAGTTTAAATAACTCTGCACCATTTTTAATCTCCTTTCCAATCGGGAGATTTGACATCTTGATCACAGAAATATTTGCCGATCCTGACCCCTCCGTTGGCTTGCCTGAGTTTGAATTCATCGAATACTACAACAACAGCAATAGGCCCCTCAATTTTTTCAATGGAAGCATTTTATATCCTGGAGAATATGTGATCTGGTGTTCAGAAGAGGCGGGTCCCTCATTTGAGCCATTCGGAAAAGTCATAACGACTTCCAGTTTTAATTCCCTGACCAACGGTGGAGAAACGGTCACCCTGCTTTATGGGGGTGTTTTAATTCACAGCGTGACCTATAGCAGCAGCTGGTACAATGACAACGACAAGGATGATGGTGGCTGGTCCTTGGAGATGATTGATGTGAACAATCCCTGTGCAGAGGAAAGTAACTGGAGGGCTTCGGTAGATCCGTCTGGGGGTACACCAGGAAGGCAAAATTCGGTGAAGGGAAACAACCCGGATAATGCTCCACCTGTGCTTGTCAGGGCAGATGCCCCTAGYATATTGCGWGTCGTTCTCACGTTCGATGAAGTACTTGAYACCAAYGATATGAAGAACGCGACCTACACCATYAAYAAAGGGCTGGTCGTTAAYACCTTRAAAATTGAATCWACAARAAWRCTTGAGCTTAGCTTGAGTACGCCGATTTTGCCRTCTACKGTMTATACGGTGACGGTWTCTGGMTTGAATGACTGTGTWGGCAACGCSATCGCCAATGACAATACGGCGMCTTTTGCCCTYCCTGAYAAGGCCCARCCAGGAGACTTGATCATTAATGAGATCYTGTCCAACCCCACCGCTGATGGGTCAGATTTCGTAGAGCTTTATAATAATTCCAASCGCTAYATCAACCTGGATGGATGGCAATTGGCGAATTGGGAAGATGACTCTATTGCTAATTTCAAGAGTATTTCATTTGATCCTTACGTTTTGTTTCCCGGTGAGTATGTTTTATTGTCGGAGGAGATCGCCTCACTTGCCCTTGACTATCCATTGGGAAACACGGATGCGTATCTCGAGGTAGCGGACATGCCCACCTATAGCAATAACGACGGCACCGTGATCCTGTTGAATAATTTGTTTGAGGTGGCTGACAGCATCACTTACAATAAAGACATGCACTTCTCTTTACTGGATGATTTGGATGGAGTGTCACTGGAACGACTTGATTTTAACCGGCCAACGCACGATAAAACCAACTGGCATTCAGCCGCGGAAGCTGTGGGCTTTGCCACACCAGGATATGAAAACTCTCAGCGCAATCCAGCAGACATCGTGGAGGGTGATGTAGTGGTCCTTCCAGAGATATTCTCACCTGATAATGATGGCGTAGATGATGTGGTAGACATCAACTATTCCTTTGAAAAGGGAGGTTTTGTAGGGAGCATTTCTATTTATGATGCGAAGGGCAGGTTGATCAAATCGATCGTTCAAAATGAGCTCTTAGGTACTGAAGGCACGTTCTCCTGGGATGGCACCTTGGAAAATGGAGAGAAAGGGAGAGTGGGGATCTATATAGTTTACTTTGAAGCGTTTGGTTTGCTTGGAGAAATAAAGCAATTCAAACGGCCCTTTGTGCTCGCGGGTAGATTGTAGTCACCACTCGGATACAAAAAGGTAAGCAGGGCACTTAATACAAGAAAGGACTTTAGTTTGCCAGGGTTCACTCCTTTACGAACCTCGCTTTAAAGAAACCATCATCTGTTTGCAAATTCAAAAAATAGATACCAACCGGTAAATTGCTGATATTTATGTTGGGCTCAGTGATTTCGTCTCTTTGGACCATTTGACCAAGTAAGTTGGTGATCAGCAACGTCATTTGTTTGTTTGCCGGAATATTTTTGAAATATAGTGTTTCACGTGCCGGGTTTGGAAAAATCGCCATAGAGTTATTCTCCTTTGGCATTTCCCTTGTTTGAACTATACCAGTTATGGTATCAAAACATAGCGCGCTTTCCACAGTGCTAGTTCCTGTTACTAATGTTGATGTGCCACCTACAATCCCTCCTGTACTAACCTGAACCGTCACGTTGCTATCTATAACAGTTGCATTATTCATTACCGGAAAAAAGGCTGAATCATTGCTGCATCCGGTATTGCCGTTAGCATCGGTCTTTACCATGTAAACATCTCGCGTGAAAAAATTTGATGCTTCCCCTACCGCGATAAAACCACCGTCAGAAGTTGATTTTACATCATAAAAAGCAGTTTTGGTTATTTCTCCGGGATTTATTTGTTCCCATTCTTTATAAATATTTGCCCACAGAACATTACCTACCGAATCGATTCGCATGAGGAATGCCTCACCTAAAATTGAGGTAGCACATAATTCACCGGCAATGATATATCCGTTATCCTCCGTTTTGTCCATTGCCTGAATGTCTATACTGCAATCGGAAATGCTGTATGAATACGACCACAATATATTAGCAGAACTGTCAGCTTGTACTAACAAAACGGCACTATAATTACCCACTATCCATACACCACCAACAAAATAATCATTTTCGGAAGGCACTAAAAATTTGCCAAGGCCGTTTTTGCTCCAAATCAAATTCCCATCATTGTCTATCCTTAGTAAATAGCCACCAGGTATTATAAACCCTCCTGATGGAACTGCAATTATTGATCGAGTTGCGTTACCTTCTGAATCTCCGAATGTCCTTGTCCAGATCGTATCTCCCATCGCATCAATCTTAATAACATAAACATCATTTAAACCTGCCCCGTAGCTTGTTGTTTGCCCTGAAAAAATGTAACCACCATCTGACGTTTTTTCTATTTCCCATGCCCATTCATTAGAACTGCCCCCATAAGTTTTTGTCCACAACGTATCACCTAGGCCATCTATTTTAATCAAGTATACATCCCCTCCTCCCGCACCAAAACTACTAGTCGTGCCTAATATCAAAAAACCTGCACCACTGGTAGCAGTAATTATATCATAGGCAATTTCACTACCGCCCCCCCCATACCGTTTAACCAACAGTGTGTCTCCATATTTATCAGTTTGAACTAAATAAAAATCATTTGATCCCCCCATGTAGGTGCCCCCTGCAATTATGTAGCCGCTATCTGCTTTTTGCAATACAGCATATCCGATATCGTTTTCATAGCCTCCAATAATTTTTCGAAATGTTACCTGTGCTTGACAATGGCCTAAGCTGATGAGCAAGACGAGTGTTTTCAAAAGCCACTTTAAAGCATGACGATCCACGATAGAGGAATTTAGTGTAAATGGAGGCTCAACTGTTCCATATTCTACTTAACCACCACAAATTTGGTCTTCCCAATTACTTGCATATCTGCTTCCAATATGCAAAAGTAAATGCCTGAACTGGGCAATTCTTCGCTGAGAATAGTGATTGCGTTATACCCTGGGTCAATTGATATGATTTTATAAGTTACTCCCATCAAATCGACGATTTTGAGATTCCCAACCATACTTTCATCCGGTATATTGGCTTCAATTGTCGTAAAGTTACTGAAAGGGTTCGGGAAAATTTTTAACTTATCAGCAAAGGCCAGTAATGCGGTTGTATTCTCCTCGGGTACGACCTTCAATTGAATTTGAGTGGGCAATATGATTACCTCCTCACTTGTTTCATTATATCCTGCTTTTAGCATGGATTGTGCTTTTGCACTTTCTCTGTGCTCTAGGTTGGCTGCTACTGAACGCACCAATACTTCCTGCGACTGGTTCAATTCTTTTATAGATTTATTGGCTCTTTTTAGGTCAATTTCCATTTGTAAGAGTTTGCAAATATTATCCGGTGTACCCTGATGAATGGAATTTAATACGGCCTCTGCATCCGTCAACTCATTTTGCTCAATGTTTGCTGCGGCGTGTTCATGCTCCCTGCTCTCTTTAGCGTCTTTGAAGCTTTCCTCTTTGAGCAAGGTAAGAATTTTAGCGCGTGATTCATTCAGGTTGTCATTGTCCATATAATTGCGAATTAATTCATTAACACCCAGTGCTCTTTGTGCCAAATTATACGCGATTCGGCTTTTCAAGACGGTCATCGGCGAAATACCGGCCTGTGCTGCGTTAATTTGGTTCGCAATACCTTTAGGTAGGAAGATACCGTCCAATGCAACGAGCACTGGGCCTGAAAGTTTTGAATTGGCAATTAGGATTTCCTTCAAAATTCCGGGAGGCAAACCAGCGTGGATTGTGGCTATCAACACCTGGTCAGAAAGAAGAGGCGATGCGGCGAGCAGAGTCTTCTTGAGCGCACCTGGTGAAGTTCCTTGAGATATCTTGCTGAGCAAGAACTGAGTATCTCCTCCGTCTATTTTAGCCACTAGACCTGTCACCGCACTTGCGTAGTAATCCAGAATGTCCTCACAAATCCAGATACCGTTGACAAAAATACATCCGGGGTTTAACTCTACCATTTCCAAGTCAAACTTAGTCCGAAAAGATGTTGGACATGATTGTGGCTCATTGAATGCGAATGAGCAGGAGTTGAGTTGAACACCTTTATCTGGAGTTGGAGAAGGGTTATCTGTGAAAGGGGTATAACAATCAGTTTGAGGTGTTGTTGCAAAATCAGATTGATGAGAGTATTTTGTGTCCCCGCTTAACAGAAAACTAGAGCTTAAATTAAGATTTGCATCATCCCCCAATTGGCACATGCTAAAATAAAACCTGTTTCCTGCAGGTGATGAAAGGTCGGTATTATCGCAGGCACCTTGGAATTCCGCAATGCCTTCTGCTGTTGACCCAAACCCTAATTTTGTGACCGCTATATCCCAGCCCTCACTGATGCCAAGATCACGAAGATTAAAAAACTCGTTGCATTTGAGCTGTAATCCATCTTCAGAATTAGGCCCTCGGTTGTCTCCTTCAGCAAGTATGTTCACATAAAGGTTTTCGTATTGGTTGCGATAGATTTCATTGGGCAGATCCCCAGAATTGAACACAACAGTTCCCAGTACTATTTGAGTTCCGGCATCACTCGTGTTAAATAGATTGTTCTCCACTTTGTACCCGGTACAGCCATTCAAATACAGGCCGTATGGCAATTCTGAAGGGTCCCATGGGTAGGGTGCATCATAAGGTGCCACCGTGACCGTGTTGGAGGTAATTGTCGCATAATTTACACCATTCAATCTAATTCCAGATTTATTATCTAAAAATTCAGCATGGTCAACTATGATATTATCAAAACCTCCAAATGCAAAACTTTGTATTCCGTAATGAAGCCCTGAAAAGGTGTTGCTTTTCAGATTCTGGCAAGGAAAAGGCGCAGGTTGATTATCCTGGCACAAATCCTTTACGCTAAATCCAGCGCTAATACTCTCAATTCCTGTCCCCCGATTAGAAACCGTAGCTTGATTGAAAGTCATAGGGATGGTGTTTTGGAATGTGTTGCCAAAGAAATTGATTCCATTCACATCAAATAATCCGACAAATCTCAGTGGGTATAAGCTTGGATCGTTTAGTTGCTGGGTGGTTTCAAAAACACAGTTTTTAAAATAGGACAGGTCTTTGTACGCCTGGCCGTTTACCGGAAGGAAGTTCTCGTAGGCAACCATCTGAACAGCCTGAACATTATTGCGAAACGTGCTATTAATAGCTTGAATTATTCCTCCTGTGTAACTCGCTGCATCACCCGTAGCTGGATTGAATGTATTGGCCGCAGCCATAGCATTTTCAATTACAGAATTATTCCTTACAACTAGCTTTCCTTGAACCCTGTCCGGGCCAGGAAATTGAGATGCTAAATTGTTTCCATGTATGTTAATCCCTTTCCACATAGAGGTTTCTGTATCGCAGTTATCAAAAGACGATAATATTGTGTTATCCAGTACTAGCTCACCTCCATCAAATCCGGCATTGTTGCTTCTTTCAATAACGATTCCCACACCGTCCTTGAACTTTAAAACCATATCCTTAACCGTAATTGTTACTCCCTCCGGTATAGTCAGATGGTTATTAAATACCACCATGGTATTATCTCCAAATGGGTTATTAGTTGGAGTCCAGGTAGCGCTAACCGTTGCCGTGTAAGCCAAACTCTGATGACTTGCTCTCACTAAATCTAGGTCTTCTCCATCTATTTGATCAGGTAAGACACGAACACCTTTGAAATTTGGGTTGCCGTCTTCTATTCCGTGTGATAATGGAATGTTAAGACCTGTCAAGGCATTAGGATCCCATATCGCCGTAGTAGGGTTATTAGGATCTGCTAAAGACGCTAAGCGGTCGCTAGCTGCGAAATACAACTTCCCATCATAGGCCAATTCTATATGAGAATCTTTGAAATCAATTTCATTTGTTAAAAACAAAGGTATTCCGCCCGACAGCTCCAGATCATACACGTGAATATAGTGAGGATCATTGGATGGATCAAAAATAGGTTCACTTGTCGTAAAATAGAGATATCTACCATTTGGTGAGAATTCAAGCCCCTTTACCCTTTGGTCAGGAGAGGGCCCTAAATCCAAAATGTTAACGGCATTGGGTAGGACCGTGGATTGATCACCACTCTCATTTAAGGTGTGTACAGTAATATGGACATTACCAGGAAATCCAAATGGTGGGAGTTTCCCGTTCGCAGTCAATGCCAATTTATAAAACTGATCCGTAGTGCCGTCAGCAATTTTAACCAATTCCATTTCACTTCTTGCAACATAAACATCACTGGAAAACGGATTATTCCAAAACTTGTCATGTGAAATACCAGAACTTGAAACAATATATTTATTAACCTCCTGGCAACCAGAAATATACAAATACCTTATGCCTGATTCAGTTAAAGGCGATACTGCATAAGCGGTATGTTCACAATGTGGAGAAAAAGGGGGCTCTAAATCCAATCGGATTGTTGAAGAGACAGTATATGGATTGGTTTCAGTGTCAATGATTATATATTGTAATCCAGCAATTATATAATACTTTCCTTTGCAATCTCCCGGAACGGGAAGGATAACGAATTCTGAAGGATTGTTAGGTCGTGTAAGAACAAAAGTTACATCAAATTCAAAACAACAGATAATTTCCCCGGTATTATCATAAATATCGACAGCACCTCTTGATAGGGTCGGTTGTGCACATGACGCTCCGTTAACAACAAAGAAAAGTAAATCGCCATTATGATCGTAAATGCTGTTGTTAGAATATATTGGTGCTTGCCCCGTATAAAATAGTTGGGGCAAAGCAGAGGCACTTGGCACAGTACCGGTAAAGTCAATCTGTTGATCACCTAACATCCAATATTTAAGTTGAGGGTTTTGTCCAGAGCAGGGGTGGCTGATTAAAAATATGGCCAACGTAATAAATACATTAATAATGGAAAGGCTTTTGAATGATGTCACGATAGGAATTGTTTAGGTTGGAAATGGTGGTTGTTGAATTTTGCGCGCAAGATACCGTGAACCAGTGAGATATACAAGGCCTTTTGCATTCTGGTCAGAGCAGGGTAATCAAAAACCTTAGCAAGTACTACCCGTTTTCTTGGCTTTGTCGGTTGAAGGACTCAACAGATAAGAGAAGGTTAATCCAATGCCGAGGTTATTTTCGCCTACCCCCTAACCTGAAGTGAGTACAAAATAGCTTCCACCTGCCTCAGGTAATTCCGCTTATCGTATTTCGGGGCATACACATAACCATCGATACAAATGACCTTGTCCTGGTCATCGTTCATTAAAGTCAGG